>JAOAFL010000117.1 GCA_026416295.1 Burkholderiales bacterium
ACCGAGATCGGCCGGCAACCGTGGCTCGTCACCGGGATTCTGCGCACCGCCGACGCGGTGGGCGAGGTGAGCGGCGCCGAACTCGGCGCAAGCCTCACCGGCTACATCCTCGCCTACGCGTTGATGCTTCTCGCCTACCTCGTGGTGCTCACGCACATGGCCGGAAAGGGCAGCGACGCATGACGCTCGATCTGCCGCTCGTCTTCGCGGCGCTGATGGGCGCGGCGGTCCTCGCCTACGTCGTGCTCGACGGCTACGACCTCGGCGTCGGGATGCTGATGCCGGCGGCCGACCCGCAGGAGCAGGAGGTGATGGTCGCCTCGATCGGCCCGTTCTGGGACGCGAACGAGACCTGGCTCGTCCTCGGCGTCGGCATCCTGCTCGTCGCCTTTCCGGCCGCGCACGGCGTGGTGCTCGGCGCCCTTTATCTGCCGGTCACCGTGATGCTGATCGGACTGATGCTGCGCGGGGTCGCGTTCGAGCTGCGCGCGAAGGCGCGCGGCTGGCACGCGGAACTGTGGAACTGGCTGTTCTGGTTCGGTTCGTTCGTCGCGAGCCTCGCGCAGGGCTTCATGCTCGGGCGCTACATCACGGGCTTTGCGCCCGGCTTCGGCTATCAGCTGTTCGCGCTCCTCGTGGGCGCGGGCGTCTGCGGCGGGTACGTGCTCCTCGGCGCGACGTGGCTCGTCGCGCGAACGGAGGGCGCGCTTCGGCGCAAGGCGCTCGGCTGGGCGCGCTGGGGGCTCGCCTGGGTCGCGCTCGGCGTGGCGCTCGTGAGCGTCGCGACGCCGCTCGCGAGCGAGACCGTGCGCGCGCGCTGGTTCGACTTTCCCGAGACGCTCGCGCTGATGCTGCTTCCGCTCGCGACCGGCGTCGTCTGGCTCTGGATCTGGCGCGAGACGCGGCGCCTTGCGCGCGGCGAGGCGGCGGGCGACTGGCGCCCGTTCGCCGGGGCGGTGGCGATCTTTGCGCTCGCCTTCGCCGGCCTCGCCTACAGCCTCTTCCCCTACGTCGTGATGGACCGGCTGACGATCTGGGAGGCGGCCGCGCACCGGAGCGCGCTCGCGTTCGTCGCGATCGGGGTGGCGATCGTGCTGCCGTTTCTCGTCGGCTACACCGTCCTCGCCTACCGCGTCTTCCGCGGCAAGGCGCGCGCGGGGCTGTACGAGCAGTGAACGAAATGCACCGCTTCGTCCGCACGCGCGTTGTCATTCGACAACACCTCTGCTAGCCTAGGCGGACGATGCCAGCGAGGGCTCCCGCCGGTCTGCTTTCGACGCGCGAATTCGCCGAGCGGCGCGGCGTCAGCCGGCAGCGAGTGCTCGCGCTGCTCGCCGCGGGGCGCGTCGCCGGCGCCGCGCGCATCGGCGGGCGCTGGGCGATCCCCGTCGGCGCCCGCATCGTGCCGCCCGGCCGCCGGCGCCGGACCGTGCTTGCGCCGCTCACTCCCCTCGAGAATGCGCTGCTCCGCGAATTCGCCGAGCGCGTGCGCGCGCACGCCGGCGCGCGCCTCGAGCGAATCGTCGTGTTCGGCAGCCGGGCGCGCGGCGGCTCGCATTCCGGCTCGGACCTCGACGTCGCGGTGTTTCTGGGGGGCGCCGAGGATCGCCGCCTGCGCCGTGCGATCTATCGCGCGGCGGCTGAGGCGAGCGCGGCGCTGGAAGTCGGCGCGATGGCATGGCTCGAGCCCGCAGTGATTTTCGCCGCGAGCCCGCGCTCCGGACTTGCGGCTTCGGTCGAGCGGGAAGGGCTCGCGTTGCCGCTCTGAGCATGGACGGGATCGCGCGGGCGCGCGTCGCCCTCAAGCTCGAGCAGCTGGAGGCGAAGCTGAAGTCCTTTCTCGCCAACCTGCGCGCGCGCAACCCGCGCGAGTGCGTCTCCGCCATGTACTTCGCGGTGTTTCACGCCGCGGAAGCGCTGCTTTGCGCCAAGGGCATCGAGGCATCCAGCCACAAGGCGGTGGCGAGCCTGCTCGCGCTGCATTTTGTGCGACCTGGAGCGCTTCCGCGCGAGACCTCGGCGCAGTTCTCGGCGCTGATGGCCGGGCGCCACGACGCCGACTACAACGAGGCGATCCCCTTCGGCCAGGAGGACGCTCGCGCGGCCGCCGCAAGCGGCCTGCCTCTGCTTGCTCACCTGCTCGGCGCACTGGAGGCGATCGAGGATGCGCCACCGGCGCAGCGCGTGCGGCGGCTGATGGCGCGGATCGCCAAGGCGGTGCCGCGCGGGCGAAACCGCGGCCGGGCCGCCACCCCCAAGCCCGGCTGACGCGGTTCTCGCTCCTGCCGCCAGGCATCCGCAAGGTCGCGTGGCAGTCCCTATAATTTTCTCGGCAGACGCCCAGGGAGGAAGCAAGGCTGGCGGACCCCGGCAAGCTAGGCCGCTATGAGCTACGCCGCGTCCTCGGCAGAGGCGCGATGGGGGTCGTCTACGAAGGTTTTGACCCGCTGCTCAAGCGTCGCGTCGCCGTCAAGACGATCCTGCGGAGCGTCACCCTCGACCCGGAGATGGCCTCCGAGTTCTCGGCGCGGTTTGTGCGCGAGGCACAGGCGGCCGCGCGGCTCAACCATCCGCACATCGTCCAGGTCCACGATTTCGGCGAACAGGACGAGATCGCCTATCTCGTGATGGAGTTCATCGAGGGGCGCGAGCTGCGCGCGCTCTTGGAGGCGGGCGAGCGGCTCGACATCGCGGAAGCGGTGCGCATTATGAGCGAGCTGCTCGACGCGCTCGATTTTGCGCACGAGGCGGGCATCATCCATCGCGACGTGAAGCCGGCGAACGTGATGCTCAATGCCCAGCGGCGGGTCAAGCTCGCCGACTTCGGGGTGGCGCGCATTCAGGAAAGCGAGCGTTCGTTCGCCGGCACCATGGTCGGCACGCCCGCGTTCATGTCGCCCGAGCAGATCAAGGGCGAAAAGGTGGACCGGCGCACCGACATCTTCTCGGCGGGCACCATTCTGTATCAGCTGCTGACGGGCGAGCAGCCGTTCAAGGGCGAGGGCGCCTGGACGGTGGCGAAGAGAATAGTCGAGGAACATCCGGCGCCGCCATCGCGTGTCGCGGCTACGGTTCCGTGTGCTTTTGACCTGGTGGTGGCACGTGCCCTTGCCAAGACACCGGCCCAGCGCTACCCGCGCGCGCGGGACTTTGCCGAAGCTCTGCGCGAGGCGCTTGCGGAGAGTTCCGGTGGTGCGGCCGGCAAGCCGGGGGCGGGAGCTACGGGGAGACTGGAACCTAAGGCGAGCGAGGCGGAGGTCGAGTTCTGGCGCGCGATCCAGGCTAGCAATGACCCGGCCGAGTTCGAGCTCTACCTCAAACAGTTTCCCGAGGGCACCTACGCGCAGCTTGCCCGTCACAAGCTTGCCAAGCTGCGCGAGGCAAGCGAGGCTGCACGCAAGGCGGCCGGACAGAGGGCCGGCGAGCAGCGGGCGGCGAGGGAAGCGGCAGAGCGCCGGGCGCGCGAGCCGCGTGAAGCGCAGGAGAAAGCGCGCCGCGAAGCGGAGGAGAAAGCGAAGCGTGAGGCTGAGGAACGGGCGCAACGGGAAGCGCAAGCGCGCCAGCGGGCGGAAGCCGAAGCGAGAGCACGGCGCGAGGCGGAGGAGAAGGCGCGGCGCGAAGCGCAGGCGCTTGCGGGGCTGAGGGCGGAGCAGGAGGAGCGCGCACGGCGCGTCGCAGACCCCGATGCGACCGTTGCGGTGCCGCCTGCGGCCGCAGCACCCCCGGTCGGTCGCAGGCCGAAGGCCCTCATCGCGGTTGGCGCTGCTGCGGCGGTGGCGATGGTCCTCGCCTTTGCGTACTTCGAGGCGCGGAAACCCGAACGTGCCGGTGTTGCTGAAGCGCTGCCAAAGCCTTCCGCGCTGGCGGTAGATGAGGAAAAGCTGCGGCGCGAGGTGGAAGAGCGGCTGCGGCGCGAGTTCGCCGAGAAGGTGGCGGCCGAGAGGACGCAGATGGAGCGTGTGCTTGCCGAGAAGATCGCGGCGGAGAAGGCAGCGGCGGAGAAGCTGGCGGCTGCGCGCTCGACTGCGGAGCGGGAAGCGGCGGAGAAAGCCGCGCATAAGGCGGCGGCCGAGCGGGCAGCGGCGGAGAAGGCGGCGGCGGAGAAAGCGGCGGCCGCCAAGGCTGCTGCGGAGCGGGCGGTTGCCGAGCGGCTAGCGGCCGAGAAGCTCGCTGCCGAGCGGGCTGCAGCGGAGAAGGCGGCGGCGGAGAGGGCCGCGACGGAAAGGGCCGCGGCGGAGAAGGCAGCGATGGAGAAGGCAGAGGCGGAGAGGGCTGCTGCAGAACGCGCTGCAGCCGAGAAGCTTGCGGTTGAAAAAGCTGCAGCAGAACGACTCGCAGCTGAGAGAATGGAGTTGGCTGCGAAGGAGGCGCGAAGGCGCGAAGCCGAGCAGAAGTTGCGCGATGAGGCCGAGGCGCGCGGCCTGAGAGAACGGGTGCAGGCAGCCGCGCAGCGAGTCGGGGTCGCGCTTCCTGAGAATCTCAGGATCGAGAAGCCAGACCCGAGTGTCCCGCCGGAAGTCGCAAAATTCGCTGGCGCGTGGGGTCCCGGTACGTGGGGTAGCGGGACCCCTCACGTCCTGGTTGTCGAACGGATAGAGTCCAGCGGACATGCCCGAATCGTATTCGCTTGGGGTGAGAATGCTCGTCTTAGAATAAGGCCCGGTTGGATGCGCGCTTATGGTCAGCTCGAAGGTTCCGCGCTCAAGGCGAACCCCTACGCGGACGCAGTGGTGTATTACGAAGCGAGAGGCGATTCGCTAAGCGGGACCTACCTGCGCGGGTCTATACCCCCGATTACCGTGCGATTGCCCGCACTCCGGTAGGTCGTGAAACTCCGCGTGCGGTTTCTCCGAAGAGCGCTTTTTGCATGTGGTACGTGGCCGTGAAGGGCAAGGCCTACATCGTCGGCGCCTACGAGCATCCGACGCGCCACGCGCCGGACAAGTCGGTCGCGCAACTGCACGCCGAAGTGGCGAAGGGAGCGCTCGAAGACGCGGGCCTTTCGCGCGAGGACGTGGACCTGTCTCTTATACACATCTGACGCTGCCGACGAGCG
>JAOAFL010000138.1 GCA_026416295.1 Burkholderiales bacterium
GCCGGAATGGCGGAACTGGCAGACGCAGCGGACTCAAAATCCGCCGCCCGCGAGGGCATGAGAGTTCGAGTCTCTCTTCCGGCACCAGAACGCGCAAGGCGTCGCCGCCCGGCACGCGGAGCGAATGCGGTGTCGCCGCGCAGCCGATATAATCGGCGCCCGATCCTTGCGGCCGCCTATGGACACGCTCGCACGAATCAAGGACCTTGCGGCGAAAGAGCTGGGAATCGACGTCGGCAAGCTCGACCCCAACGCGACGTTCGACACGCTCGGCGTCGATTCGCTCTCGTTCGTCGAGTTCATGTTCAAGGTCGAAGACGAGTTCGGCATCAAGGTCTCCGACGAAGAGCTGAACGGCATCAAGTGCTTCGCCGATCTGGAGCGGCTCATCTCGGCCGCGCTCGCCGCCGCCGGCAAGGCCTAGCCGCCGAGCGCGCCGCCGTCCGGTCGGCATGAACGGGCGGCGCGTCGTCATCACCGGAGTCGGCGTCGTCTCGCCGATCGGTTGCGACCTCGAGTCGTTCTGGCGCTCGCTCGCGCAGGCGCGCTCCGGGATTCGCCGGCTCCCGCCGGAGGTCGCAGCAAGCGGCGGCGTGCAGGTCGCCGCGCCGGTCGACTGGGACCCGAGTGCGCACTTCCGGGGACCGGAGGCCGCCTCGCTCGACCGGGTTTCGCAGTTTTCGCTCGTCGCCGCAGGGCAGGCGCTCGCGGCCGCCGGCTTCGACCCGGCGCAGGCCGACCGCGACCGCGTCGGCGTCTACTGGGGCACCGGCCTCGGGGGGGCGAACACCCTCGAGACGGCGTACGCGCAGATCTACGGGCGCGGGGACTATCGCCTGCGGCCGCTCACGGTCGTGATGGCGATGAACAACGCCGCCGGCTCGAACGTCGCGCTGCGCTGGGGACTGCGCGGGCCGTTCGCGAACTTTTCGACCGCGTGCTCGTCCTCGGCGATGGCGCTCGGCGAAGCGATGCGCGCGATCCGCGACGGCCGCGCCGACGCGATCGTCGCCGGCGGCGCCGAGGCGCTGCTCACGCCCGGCACGCTCGCCGCGTGGCTCGCGGTGCGAACGCTCGCGCCGGCCGATGCGGCAGATCCGGCCGCCTCGTGCCGGCCGTTTCACCGGCGCCGCGCGGGGCTCGTGCTCGGCGAGGGCGCGGCGGCGTTCGTGCTCGAGGACGAGGCGCACGCGCGCCGGCGCGGTGCGCCGGTGCTTGCGCGGCTTTCCGGCTACGGCAATACGTGCGACGCGATGCACCTGTCCAAGCCCGACCGCGACGGCCAGATCCGGGCGATGCGCGCGGCGCTCGCCGATGCGCGCCTTGCGCCGCAGGCGATCGGCTACGTGAACGCCCACGGCACCGCGACGGTCGTCGGCGACCCGATCGAATGCGAGGCGATCCGCGCGGTGCTCGGCGAGGCGGCCGAGCGCGTGCCGGTCAGCTCGACCAAGTCGATGCACGGTCACCTGATCGGGGCGGCGGGGGCGCTCGAGCTCGCGGCGGCGCTGCTCGCGCTCTGCAAGGGGCTGCTTCCGCCGACGGCCTTTCTCGACGATCCGGATCCCGCGTGCGCGGTGCGGCACGTCGCGTGCGCGGCCGAGCCCGCCGAAGCGGCCCAGGCGGTGATGTCCAGTTCGTTCGCCTTCGGGGGCTCGAACGTCGTGCTGATCGCAGAGCGCGCCTAGCGGCGCGCGCCGCGCCGCCGCCCCCGGGCCTGCGGCGGTTTTTCCTGCGCCGGCGTCGGAAATTCTTGGCTGGACACCGCCGCCCCGCCGGGCGTAGGCTCTCGCGGCGCACCAGATCGCCCGGGAGGAAAACGCATGGCCAAGGCACGGCTCCTGCTGCTGCCCAACGCTCGCAACACGATCATGATCGTGGACGACCAGTCCACCGGGCGCGCGATCCTCGAGCAGATGGTGCGCAGCCTGGACGACAGGGTCGTCGTCGAGGGCTTCGCGCGGCCGGTCGACGCGGTGGTATGGGCGACGCGCAACGTCGCCGACCTGGTGCTCGTCGATTACCTCATGCCCGAGATCAACGGCATCGAGCTCGCCGAGCGGCTGCGGGCACTGCCCGGCTACGAGCACGTGCCGATCGTGATGGTCACCGCGCAGGAAGACAAGGCGGTGCGCTACGCGGCGCTCGATGCCGGCATCACCGACTTCCTGATCAAGCCGGTCGATGCGCGCGAGTGCCTCGCGCGCTGCCGCAACCTGCTCACTCTGCGGCGCCAGCAGCTCGCGCTCGAGGACCGGCGCAAGCTGCTCGAGGGCATGGTGGACGAGGCGACGCGCGAGATCCGCGAACGCGAAAAGGAGACGCTGCTGCGCCTTGCGCGCGCCGGCGAGTTCCGCGACGAGGAAACCGGCTTTCACCTCATCCGCATGGCGCGCTACTCGCGGCTGATCGCCAACGCGATCGGGCTGGAGCGCGACGAAGCCGAAACGATCGAGCTCGCCGCGCCGCTGCACGACATCGGCAAGATCGGCATCCCGGACGGCATCCTGCTCAAGCCCGGACGGCTGGACGAGCCCGACTGGACGGTCATGAAGCGCCATCCGCTGATCGGGCACGAGATCCTGAAAGGCAGCGCGTCGAAATACGTGCGCATGGGCGCGCTGATCGCGCTCGGGCACCACGAGCGCTACGACGGCAAGGGCTATCCGAGCGGGCTGGACGGCGACCATATCCCGCTCTGCGCCCGCATTGTCGCGGTCGCCGACGTCTACGACGCGCTCACCTCGCGCCGCCCGTACAAGAAGGCGTGGCGCCCGGAGGAGGCGTTCGAGTACCTGCGCGCGCAGCGCGGCAAGCATTTCGATCCGGCGCTCGTGGACGCCTTCCTCGGCATGAAGGAAAAAGTGCTCGAGGTGCAGCGCGACCTGCAGGACGTCGCCTCCGAGGCGGGGGGCTGATGGCGGCGCTTCTTGCGCGGCTGCGGGCGCGCCTTGCCGCGCGCCCCGACAGCGAGCACGAGCAGGCGATCGTGCGGCTGGTGATCGGGCTGCTCGTGGGGCTCTACCTGCTTCCGGAGATGCTCGAGCGGCGCGCCGCGGAGCTGAAGGAACCGCATTTCCTCGTCTGGAGCGCGTTCCTGCTGCTGTCTGCGGCGATCGTCGCCGCGATCGTCGCGTATCCGCGCGCTTCGCCGCTGCGGCGCGTGCTCGGCACGGTGCTCGATGCGGCGACGCTCAGCTGGTGCATCGCGTATTTCGAGGAAAAGGGCGTGCCGCTCTTCCTCGTGTACCTGTGGTTCACCTTCGGCAACGGCTTTCGCTTCGGCGCCCGCTACCTCGTCGTCTCGCTCGGGCTGAGCGCGATCGGCTTCGCGACCGCGATGGCCGCGAGCGACTACTGGCGCGAGCGGCTCGAGGTGGGCGCAGGGCTGCTCGTGGCGTTTGCCGCGCTCAGCCTGTACGTGCTCACGCTCGTGCGCCGGCTCTCGAGCGCGCTCGAGCGCGCCGAGGCCGCGAACCAGGCCAAGCGCCGGTTCATCTCGGTCGTGAGCCACGAGATGCGCACGCCGCTCAACGCCATCCTCGGCATGGCGGACCTGCTGCGCGACACGCCGCTCAACCGCGAGCAGGCCGACATGCTGCAGACGCTGCGCAGTTCGGCGCGCGTCATGCTCGGCCTGGTCGACGAGGTGCTCGACTTCTCCAAGATCGAAGCCGGCAAAGTCGCGCTCGAGCACACCGATTTCGACCTGCACGCGCTCGTGAACAGCACCTGCCGCATCCTCGCGACGCAGGCCGCGGCGAAGGGCGTGGACTTCGTCGTCTCGATCATGCCGGAGGTGCCGCCGCTCGTGCGCGGCGATCCGCACCACCTGCGGCACGTGCTGATCAACCTGGCGGGCAACGCCGTGAAGTTCACCGAGCGCGGCAGCGTGACGGTGCACCTCGGGGTGCAGCGCGAGACCGACACGCACGTGCAGCTCAAGTTCTCGGTGCGCGACACCGGCATCGGCATCCCGCCGGAGGCCCAGGACCGCATCTTCGACAGCTTCACGCAGGCCGACCAGTCGACCACGCGCCGCTTCGGCGGCACCGGCCTCGGCACCACGATCGCGAAACAGCTGGTCGAGCTGATGGGCGGGCGCATCGGGCTGGAGAGCGCGGTCGGGCTGGGAAGCACGTTCTGGTTCGAGCTCGAGCTCGAAAAGCAGCCCGAGCGCGCCGCGAGCGGCGCGGGCGAACTCGCCGGCGCGCGCGTGATGCTGGTCGGCTTTCCGGCGCAGCACGCACAGGCGCTCGAGCAGGCGTTGCGCACCTGGGGTGCGGTGCCGGTCGCGGTCGCGGACGTCGACGAGGCGGCAAACCGCATCGTCGCCGAGATCAGCCTCGCGCAGCCGTATCACAGCGTGCTCGTCTATACCGACGAGGCGGGGCTGCGTCGCGTGCAGCGCCTGCGCCGCACGGTGCCCGAGCCCGCGCCGGCGCTCGTGCTCGCGTTCGAGCGCTCGGGCACGGTGCCGCGCGCCGAGGCGCTCGCCGCCGGTTTCGGCGCGCTGCTCGAATGCCCGATCGACAAGCGCCAGCTTTTCCACGTGCTGCACGCCGCGCACGCGGGCGAGGAACCGGGCGACGGCGTCGTGCGGCTGCGCGACTACGCGCGTCGCGCGCCGGGCCTCGTCGGCCTGAAGGTGCTCGTCGCCGACGACAACCCGACCAACCGCGAGGTGCTCGGGCGCATCCTCGAGCGGGCCGGCCACGTCGCGACGCTCGTGCCCGACGGCGACCTCGCGCTCGGCGCGCTCGAGGCGGCGCGCTACGACATCGCGATCGTCGACCGCAACATGCCCGGCATGAGCGGTCCGGAAACGGTGAGGGCGATCCGGCTGACGAGCGCGGCGCACCTGCCGGTGATCATCCTGTCGGCGGACGTCACGCCCGAGGCGAGGCAGGAAAGCCTCGACGCGGGCGCCGATGCGTTCCTCGGCAAGCCGGTCGAGGCGGCGAAGTTGCTCGAGCAGATCCAGGCGCTTTGCGCCGCGCGGGTCGCGCCCCCGCGCGCGGCCGATCCGTCGCCGCCGGCGGCCGAGGCGCCGGCGGGCGCCGCGCCGGTGATCAATCCGCAGACGCTGCGCGACCTCGAAGAGCTCGGGTCCTCGCCCGCCTTCCTCGACAAGCTGATCGGCGTGTTCAACGCCGACAACGCCGCGCTCCTTGGCCGGCTCGAGGCGGCGCTCGCCGCGCGCAACGCGACCGAATTCCGCAATCACCTGCACGCGATGAAGGGCTCGGCGGCGAGCATCGGCGCCGAGCGGCTGACCGCGCTCTGCCGCGAGGTCGGGCGGCTGTCGGACGCCGAGATCAAGCTGCGCGCGCCCGCGCTGCTGAAATCGCTGCGCGAGGAACTCGCCGCGACGCGCGCCGCGCTGGACGCGTTTCTGCGCGAGCGCCGCAGCTCGGCGAGCTAGCGCGCCGCCACCGCGAGCCGGGGGGCGCCGACAGCGGCACGAGCGCTGCGCTCGAGGCGCTCCTGCTGGGCGCGCACCAGCCGCTCCATCATGCGCAGGTCGCGCTCCTCCAGGCGCATCGCGCACTCGACCCAGGTGCCGACCACCGCGTCGAGTTCGGCGCGCGTGAGCGGAAACACCTGCTTGCGCGCCTGCATCACCGCCTGGAACCCGACCCGCCGGCGCGCGTTCTTCAGGATCCAGTCGCGCACCGCCGCCTCGCCTTCGCCCTCTTTTGCGAGCACGTCGACGATGCCCATCTCGTGCAGGCGCGCCGCCGGCAGCACGCGCCCGGAGAGAATCAGCTCCTCGGCGAGCCGCGGGCCGACGCGCCGCGCAAGCAGGCTGTAGGCGCCCATGCCGGGAAACAGGTTGAACAGGATCTCCGGCAGTCCCATCGTCGCCGATTCCTCGGCGACGATGACGTCGGAGGCGAGCGCGGTCTCGAAGCCGCCGCCCAGCGCTTCGCCCTGCACGAGCGAAATCGTCGTCAGCTCCGGGCAGCCGTAGTTCTGCACGCGCGCGTGGATGTTGTCGATGCACAGCGCGGCATAGCGCGCGAGCGCGTCGCGATCGCGCGCCTTGATGAGCAGCAGAAACAGGCCGATGTCGCCGCCGAGGTTGAACACGCGCGGCACGCGCGAGGCGGCGACGTAGTAGTGCACCTTGTAGCGCGTGCCCTCGCATTCGACGGTGCCGCCGCCGGCGCGCAGCGCATCGCCGAAATCGCGGATCGACTTCAGCAGCCCGGGCGTGAAGCACGGGATGCCGCGCTGGCGCATGTAGCCCCAGACGGTGCCGATCGCCGGCTCGAACTCGTATTCCAGCTCCGGATATGTCGCGCAGGCGAGCCGCAGACCCGCGACGTCGTTCATGCTCGTCATGGCTGTCCTCCCAAGTGCTCGTACGGAAACGACCGATCCCTCGGCGCCGGTCCGCCCGACGCCGTCGGGATCCATTAGACGCCGCCGATGTTACCGGCGCAAATGCGCGCGCCGGCGCAAAGCGCGCGTGCGAAGGCCCTTGTATCATTCGCACCACGCGCGCGGGCGAGCGTTCGCGACGCCGGTGCGCGGCTCTCGCAAACGATGCGGCCGGTGTCAGCGGATTTCGACGACGCGCCCGATCCGGCGGTCGAGGAACAGCCCGTGCGGCTGACCGCCGCCGACGGCTGTGCGCTCGGTGCCTGTCTGTATCGGCCGCGCGCCGAGGCGCCCGCGCAGCGGGTCGCGGTCGTGCACGGGGGCGCAGGCATCCCCGCGCGCTACTACCGGCGGTTCGCGCGCTTCCTCGCGCGCGAAGGCATCGCGGTGCTGCTCTACGACTACCGCGGGATCGGCGCCTCGCGCCCGCCGACGCTGCGCGGATTTTGCGCGCAGGTCGAAGACTGGGCCGAATACGACTGCAGCGCCGCGATCGCCTGGCTGCGCGCGCGCTATCCGAGCGCGGAGCTGATCGGCATCGCGCATTCGGTCGGCGCGCTGCTCTTCGGCGGCGCGGACAACGCCGGCGAGCAGGCGCGCCTCGTCCTCGTCGGCGCGCACACCGGCTACTACGGCGACTACCGCCCGCTCTACCGCCTGCCGATGGCGCTGCTCTGGCACGGCGTGATGCCGGTGCTCACGCGCTTCGTCGGCTATTTCCCGGCGCGCCGGCTGGGGCTCGGCGACGACATACCCGCCGGCGTCGCGCTGCAGTGGGCCTCGCGCCGCCGCGCCGAAGTGCGCTCGGCCGCCGGCGCCGGCGAGCGCACCGAGCGGTTGCTCGCGCGCTGCGCATCGCTCGCGCGCCCGGCGCTCGTGCTGCGCTTCAGCGACGACGCGTTCGCGACCGCCGCCGGCACCCGCCGGCTGCTCGGCTATTACCCGAGGCTTTCGCCCGAGCACGTCGAGTGGCGGCCCGAGGAGCTCGGCGTGCGCCGGATCGGCCATTTCGGGTTCTTCGGTCGGCGCGTCGGCGCGCTCGCCTGGCCCCGGCTGCGCGACTGGGTGCGCGCGCCGCACGGCGCGCTCGCCGTCCCGCGCGCGGCGCCGCTCGCGGCGCGCCCGGCGTGATTGCCGCGAGCTACGCGCGGCGCGGCGTCGCGGTAGCGCCGCATGCGCTCGCGGCGCAGTCCGCGCTCGCGGTGCTGCGCGAAGGCGGCAACGCGGTCGAGGCGATGGTGGCGGCGGCGGCGACGATCGCCGTCGTCTATCCGCACATGAACGGGATAGGCGGCGACGCGTTCTGGCTGATCCTTTCGCCCGATCGGCCGCCGGTCGCGATCGACGCGAGCGGCCCGGCGGCGCGGGCAGCGAGCGTCGCGTTCTACCGCGCGCAGGGGTTCGACGCCGTTCCGGTGCGCGGCCCGCTCGCGGCGAACACCGTCGCCGGCGCGGTCGCCGGCTGGGATTGCGCGCTCGCTCTCGCGCGCGCGTGCTGGGGCGCGCGCCTGCCGCTCGCGCGGCTCCTCGAAGACGCGATCCATTACGCCGAGCAGGGCGTGCCGGTCGCCGCGAGTCTCGCCGCGAGCCTCGGCGCAAAGGGCGCCGAGCTCGCGCCGTTGCCGGGCTTTGCGGCGCGGTTTCTTCCCGGCGGCGAGGCGCCCCGCGCCGGCACGCTGCTTCGCCAGCCGATGCTCGGTGCGACGCTGCGGCGCCTCGCCGAGGCGGGGCTTGCGGATTTCTACCGGGGCGAGGTCGCGCGCTCGATCGCGCAGGACCTCGCCGCGCTCGGCAGCCCGCTCGCGCTCGCGGACCTGGAGGACTACCGCGCGCGCGAGACCCGGCCGCTCGAGCTCGCGCACTCGGCCGGCACGCTCTACAACACGAGCGCGCCGACGCAAGGGGCCGTCTCGCTCGCGATCCTCGGCATCCTCGACCGCGTCGGCCTGGAGCGCCTGCGCTGCGACAGCGCCGATCACGTGCACGCGGTCGTCGAGGCGACCAAGGCGGCGTTCGTCGACATCCGCGACCCGCACCTGACGGATCCGGCGGACATGACGGTCGAGCCGCAGGCGCTCCTTGACCCGGCGCGGCTTGCGCGCCTTGCCGCCGGCATCGATCCTGCGCGCGCGCGCCCCTGGCCCGGCGCGACCGCGCCCGGCGGCACGATCTGGATGGGCGTTATCGACAGCGCCGGGCGCGCCGTGAGCTTCATCCAGAGCCTCTATCACGAGTTCGGCTCCGGGGTGGTGCTCGCCGGCACGCACGTCAACTGGCAGAACCGCGGCGCGAGCTTTTCGCTCGCCGAGACGCATGTCAACCGGCTGCGCCCGGGCAAGAAGCCGTTTCACACGCTCAACCCGGCGGCGGCACGCCTTCGCGACGGTCGCACCATGGTCTACGGCACGATGGGCGGCGACGGGCAGCCGCAGACGCAGGCGGCGGTGTTTACGCGCTACGCGGTCTTCGGCCGGCCGCTCGGCGAGGCGATCTGGGCGCCGCGCTGGCTGCTCGGGCGCACCTGGGGTTCGGCCTCCGAGACGCTCAAGCTGGAAGCGCGGTTCGGGGCGGACGTCGTCGCGGCGCTGCGCGCGCGCGGGCACGCGCTCGAGCTGCTCGGCGAGTTCGACGAGCGCATGGGGCACGCGGGGGCGGCGGTGCGCGACGCCGACGGCGTCCTCGAAGCCGCGGCCGACCCGCGCGGCGACGGCGCCGTCGCCGGCTTCTGAGCGCGCGCGGGGACGCCCGGTAGCGGCGCCGCGCGACATCGGTTAGAGTTCCGCCGATTCCCAGCGCAGCGTGGCACGAGGCGCGCATGTACGCGATCGTTCACAAGTCCGACCGTTTCCCGATTTGCCGCAGGATCGAGGGCGTCGCGCCCGACCCGGTCGTCACCTGGAACACCGAGGCGGCCGCCCGGGCGTTCCTCGCGGCGAAGGGCGCCGAAGCCGACTACGAGCCGATCCGGCTGGACGACGAGGCGGTGGAGTCGCTCGCGCAGGCGATGGGTTGTACGGTCGAGGCGGTGACCTTCGACCCCTACCCCGGTTAAAGCTCGACGTTGTCGATCAGCCGCGTAGCGCCGAGGCGTGCGGCGGCGAGGGCGACGAGCTCGCGCTCGCCCGGTGCCGGCGGCGCGAGATCGGCCCGCCGGCGAAGCTCGACGTAATCGACCTGCCAGCCCGCCTCGGAGAGCGCGCGCGCCGCGCGCGCGCAGTCCTCGGCCGAGCGCACGCTGCAGAGCAGCCGGTAGAGCCGCGGTGCCTCGGCGCGCTCGGCCGGCGACAGATAGCTGTTGCGCGAGCTCATCGCGAGGCCGTCCGGCTCGCGCACCGTCTCGCCCGAGACGATCTCGATCGGCAGGTCGAACTGTCGCACCATGCCGCGCACGATGTGAAGCTGCTGGTAGTCTTTTTTGCCGAAGACGGCGAGCTGCGGCTGCACGCAGTTGAAGAGCTTGAGCACCACGGTGGCGACGCCGTGGAAAAAGCGCGGGCGGAAACGGCCCTCCAGCTCGTTCGCGATCGGCGGCGGCTCGACGATGTAGCTCTGCGGCTCGGGATAAAGCGCGCGCTCCTCGGGCGCGAAGACGACGTCCACGCCCTCGGCCGCGAGCTTCGCGCAGTCGGCCTCGAACGTGCGCGGGTAGCGGTCGAAGTCCTCGTTCGGACCGAACTGCAGCCGGTTGACGAAAATGCTCACGACGACGCAGGGCGCGTGCGCGCGCGCGATACGAACGAGCGACAGGTGCCCCTCGTGCAGGTTGCCCATCGTCGGCACGAACGCGCGCGCCGGGTGCGGCGCGAGCGCGCGGCGCAGTTCGGCGACGGTCCGCGCGATGCGCATCGTGCCGTCAGCCGAGATTGAAGTACTCGCGGCGGCTCTTCATGCCGCGCAGGCGTTCGACGAGCAGCGCGAAATCCGCGTCGCGGTCGACGAAGTTGAGATTTTCGGAGTTCACGACGAGCACCGGGGCGGCGGTGTAATGATAGAAGAATCGGGCGTAGCCCTCGGCGAGGCGCGCAAGGTACGCTTCGTCCAGGCCGCGCTCCCAGGCCGCCGCGCGCCGGCGCACGCGCTCGGCGAGCGTGCGCGGGCGCGCATCCAGGTAGACGACCAGATCGGGCGCCGGCACCCGCGGCGCGAGCGCCGCGTACACGCGCTCGTAGAGCGCGAGCTCGTCGGGCGCGAGCGTCAGGCGCGCAAACAGCGGATCCTTGTCGAACAGGAAATCGGCGATCACCGGGCGGTCGAACAGGCCGGGTTGCGCGAGCGGCTCGAGCTGGCGCACGCGCTGGAACAGGAAAAAGAGCTGCGTCGGCAGCGCATAGCGCGCCATGTCCGCGTAGAAACGTTCGAGAAACGGGTTCTCCTGCGGCGCCTCGAGCAACAGGTCGGCGGCGAACGCCTCGGCGAGCCGCCGGGCGAGCGACGTCTTGCCGGCGCCGATCGGGCCTTCGACGGCGAGGAAGCGCACCCCGGGCGGCAGGCTCACGGCAACCGCTCGATGCGCTGGCCGGCGCAGGCCGCGAGCAGCGCGAGCACCGGTCCGCGGCCCGGCACGTGCGCCTCGCGCGCGATCTCGGCGAGCGGGGCGAGCACGAACGCGCGCTCGTGCATCCGCGGGTGCGGCACCGCCAGCTCGGCGCTCGCGACCGTTTCCTCGCCGTAGAGCAGAAGGTCGAGGTCGAGCGTGCGCGGGGCGCCGGGAAACGGCCGCGTGCGGCCGTGGCGCTCCTCGATCGCGCGCAGCGCCGCGAGCAGCGCGTGCGCGTCGAGCCCGGTGTCGAGCGCGGCGACCGCGTTCAGGAAGTCCGGCTGTTCGGGGCAGCCGAGCGGCGCGCTGCGATAGACGCTCGAGCGCGCCGCGAGCCGCGTGCGCGGCAGGCGCGCGAGCGCCTCGAACGCGCGCTCGATCTGCGCGCGCGGATCCTCGAGGTTGGATCCGAGGCCGACGTAGGCGCGCGTCACGGGGCCGGGGCCGGGGCGGCGGCCGCCTTGCGCGCGCGTCGGCGCCGGCGGCGACGCTTCGCGGGCGCGGGCGCCGGCGCGAGCATCGCGCGGCGCGTCTCGGCGTCGGCGCTCTGGAACGCGCGCCACCAGTTCTCCAGTTCCGCCGGCACTTCGCCGCTCGCCGCGCGCAACGCGAGAAAGTCGTACCCCATGCGAAAGCGCGGCGCCTCGAGCAGGCGCAGCGGCCGGCTGCCGGTGCGCTGCTCGAAGCGCGGCTGCATCGCCCAGATCTCGCGCATCGTCGCGGTGAAACGCCGCGGGATCGCCAGCTTCTCGCATTGCGTGTCGAGCACCTCGTCCATCGCCGCCGCGAGCGCCGGAATCGGCCGCAGCCCCGCGCGCTCGCGCGCCCGCCAGGCCGCGAGCACCTGATGCCAGAGCAGCGCGGCGAACAGAAACGCCGGCGACACCGGGCGCCCGGTCTGCACGCGCTCGTCGGTCTGCGCGAGCGCGAGCGTCACGAACCGCTCGCCGAGCGGCTGCTCGAGGATGACGTCAAGGAGCGGCAGCAGCCCGTGCGACAGGCCCTCGTCGCGCAGCTGCCGCAGGCAGGCGCTCGCGTGCCCCGAAAGGAGCAGCTTCAGCATCTCCTCGAACAGGCGCGCCGCCGGCACGTGCTCAAGGAGCGGCGCCAAGCGCCGGATCGGCGCGCGCGTCGCCGGGTCGATCGTCAGGCCGAGCTTCGCCGCAAGGCGCACCGCGCGCAGCATCCGCACCGGATCCTCGCGGTAGCGTGCCTCCGGATCGCCGATCATGCGCAGCACCCGCTTTTTCAGGTCGGCGAGGCCGCCGTGGGAATCGACCACCTCCTCGGTCGCCGGGTCGTAATAGAGCGCGTTGACGGTGAAGTCGCGCCGCCGCGCG
Organism: Burkholderiales bacterium; assembly: GCA_026416295.1. GTDB lineage: Bacteria > Pseudomonadota > Gammaproteobacteria > Burkholderiales > SG8-39 > RBG-16-66-20. Next base: position 12,265 of record JAOAFL010000138.1, read on the forward strand.
TCCTCTTCCTGCGTGCCGAAGACGTTGTCGCGCAGCACGCGCCCGTGCTCGTCGCGGACCAGGCCGTCGTCGTCGCCCTGCGCGTCGCCGTTCGCGATGCCGCGGAAGGTCGACACTTCGACCGTCTCGCCGCCGACGATCACGTGCACCAGGCGGAAGCGCCGGCCGATCAGCAGCGCGCGGCGAAAGAGGGGTTTCACCTGCTCGGGGCGCGCGTCGGTCGCCACGTCGAAGTCCTTCGGCGCGATGCCGAGCAGCAGGTCGCGCACCGCACCGCCGACGATGTAGGCGGCGTAGCCGTGCGCGGCGAGCACCTCGCAGACCTTGCGCGCGGCCGGGCTGATGCGTTCGCGGGCGATGCCGTGGCGCGCACGCGGCACGCGCGCGGGCACCGCCTCGTCCAGGCCGAGCACGCGCCGGATAAAGCGCCGGATCATCGCGGGCGCGGATTATCGCAGGGAAATCACCGGCCAGCCGCGCGCGCGCGCGACCGCGGCAAGCCGCGGGTCGGGGTCCACGGCGACCGGGCGCGTCACGCGCTCAAGGAGCGGCAGATCGTTGTGCGAATCGCTGTAGAACGCGCTTTCGGCGAAGTCGGCGAGCGTCTGGCCGCGGGCGGCGAGCCACTCCTCGACGCGACGCACCTTGCCCTCGCGAAAGCAGGGCGTGCCGGCGACGCGGCCGGTGTAGCGGCCGTTCGCGCGCTCCGGTTCGGTCGCCACCAGATGCGGTACGCCGAACTCGCGCGCGATCGGCGCGGTGACGAAGCGGTTCGTCGCGGTGACGATCGCGCACAGGTCGCCCGCGTCCAGGTGCGCGCGCACGAGCGCGCGCGCGCGCGCCGAGATCATCGGCCGGATGCGCTCGGCCATGAACTCGCCGTGCCAGCGCGCAAGGTCCGCCTCGCTGTGGTCGGCGAGCGGGCGCAGCGCGAAGCCGAGAAATTCGTGGATGTCGAGCGTGCCCGCCTTGTACTGCTCGTAGAACGCGGCGTTCTGCGCTTCGTATTCCGCGCGCGCGAGCACCCCGCGATCGACCAGGAACTGGCCCCATTCGTAGTCGCTGTCGCCCGCGAGCAGCGTGTGATCGAGGTCGAAGAGCGCGAGCCTCATGCGAGCGTCCTGAGCGCCTCGCGCACGAGCGCGAGCGTGAGCGGCCGCTGCCGTTCGAGCGCGGTGCGGTCGAGCCGTTCCATCAGCGCGACGAGCGTCGGCAGGTCGCGGCGCGCGTGCGCGAGCAGGTAGCGCACCACCTCGTCGCCGACGCGAAGGCCGCGGCGCGCGCCCTCGGCCCGCAGGTACGCCGCGCGCTGCTCGTCGTCGAGCGGCTTCACTTCGTACACGAGCCCCCAGGCGAGGCGGCTGCGCACGTCGGCGCGCAGCGGAAGTTGCGCGGGCGGCGCGGCGCCGGCGGCGAGCACCGTGCCGCCCTCGGCGCGCGCGGCGTCGATCGCGCCGAGCAGCGCGATCTGCGCCGGCTCGTCGAGCGTCTCGACGTCGTCGGCGACCGCGCGCGCCGCGCGCGCGCAGGCGCGCAGCAGGTGCGTGCGGCCGCTGCCGGGCGCGCCCCAGAGGTAGAGCACGCTCTCGGCGAGACGGCCCTCGAGGAGCGCGCGCAGCCGCGCGAGCAGTTCGGCGTTCGCGCCCGGCACGAAGTTCTCGAGCGTCGGCTCGCCCGGCGGCGACAGCGGAAGCGCGAGCTGGCGCATCGCCCGTGCGCTACGCCTGCGCGCGCCGCGGTCCGGCAGCCGCACCGGTCATTTCACGTAGAATCGCCCGCGGCCATGGCCGAATTCTAGCCCGCGATGCCCGACGGACTTTCCTACCGCGACGCCGGCGTGGACATCGAGGCGGGCGATCGCCTCGTCGAGGCGATCCGGCCGTTCGCTGCGCGCACGATGCGCCCCGAGGTGCTCGCCGGCATCGGCGGCTTCGGCGCGCTCTGTCGCGTCCCGGCCCGCTACCGCGAGCCGGTGCTGGTCGCCGGCACCGACGGCGTGGGCACCAAGCTCAAGCTCGCGTTCGCCGCCGGGCGCCACGACACCGTCGGCGTGGACCTCGTCGCGATGAGCGCGAACGACGTGCTCGTGCAGGGCGCCGAACCGCTGTTCTTCCTCGACTATTTCGCCTGCGGGCGGCTCGAGCCGGGCGTCGCCGCCGAGGTGATCCGCGGCATCGCGCGCGGCTGCGAACTCGCGGGCTGCGCGCTCGTGGGCGGGGAGACGGCCGAGATGCCGGGCATGTACGCACCGGGCGAATACGATCTCGCCGGCTTCTGCGTCGGCGTGGTCGAGGCGAGCCGCATCGTCGACGGGCGCGCGATCGCGCCGGGCGATACCGTGCTCGGGCTCGCCTCGAGCGGCGCGCATTCGAACGGCTATTCGCTCATCCGACGCGTGCTCGAGCGCAGCGCACCGCCCGACGGCGTGGATCTCCTTGCGCCGACGCGCATCTACGTCAGGCCCGTCCTCGCGCTGCTCGAGGCGGTGCCGGTGAAGGGGCTTGCGCACATCACCGGCGGCGGCATTCCCGGCAACCTGCCGCGCATCCTGCCGGCGGGCACGCGCGCGGTGATCGAAAAGCGCGCCTGGCCGCGGCCGCCGCTGTTCGACTGGCTCGAGCGCGCAGGCGGCATCGCCGAAGACGAGATGTGGCGCGTGTTCAACTGCGGCATCGGCATGGCGGTGGTGGTCGATGCCGCGCACGCCGAGCGCGCCGCAGCGCTCCTTTCGGCCGCGGGCGAAACGGTGTACGCGATCGGCCGCATCGAGCGTCACGACGGCGTGCCGCAGGCGCTCCTCGTCTGACCGGGCGCTAGGCCGAGCCGCGCCGCGCGAGCCAAATGCCGGCGAGCACGACCGCGCCGCCGGCGACCTGAAGCGGCGCGAGCGGCTCGGCAAGCAGCACCCAGGCGAACGCCGCCGCCATCACCGGCTGAAAAAGCAGGCTCACCGAGGAGAACGCCGCCGGCAGGTGCGCGAGCGACCAGGCGATCAGGCCCTGGCCGCCGGCGTGCGAGATCCAGGCGAGCCCCGCGAGCACGAGCCAGCCTTCGCGCGTACGCGGCAGCAGCGCCTCGCCCGAGGCGAGCGCGACCGGAAGGAGCGCGAGCGCGGTGATCGAGCTCGTGACCGCCATCAGGCGCACGGTCGGCGCGCCGCGGTCGCGTACCGACTTCATCGCGAGCAGGTACCCGGCGTAGAACGCTGCGGTGAGCACGCCGAGCGCATCGCCAAGGAGCGCGCTCGGCGACCACGCGAGGCTCGCGCGCACGAGCATCGCGACGCCGGCGAGCGCCGCGACGAGGCCGGCGAGAAAAAGCGGCGTCGGCCGCTCGCGCCAGAAAAGCCAGGCGGCGAGCGTGACGAACAGCGTCGCGAGATTGGCGAGCAGCGTCGAATTGGCGACCGAGGTGAGCGCGATCGACCAGTGCCAGAACGCGAGGTCGCCGGCAAAAGCGAGTCCCGCGAGCGCGCAGCCGCGCGCCGGCAGGCGCGGCGCGGCTCGCGGGCGTTCGGCGGCGGCGGCGAGCAGCCACAGCAGCGGCGCGGCGAGCGCGACGCGCCAGAACGCGCTCGCGGTCGGCCCGACGTCGGCGAGCCGCACCCAGATCGGCGAGAGCGCGATGCAGGTCGCGCCGGCAAGGAGCGCGGCGAGCGCCAGATTCATGCGCTGCCGATGGTAGCAGCGCGACCGTGCCGCGGCGCCGCTACTTGAGCGCGTTCCAGCGCTCGTAGGCGCGCGCAAGGCGCGCCTCGGCCGCGCGCACCTCGTCCTCGAGCGCTCGCTGGCGCGCGAAGTACGCCTCGGTGAGGCGGCTCCGGCCGCCGACCGTGCCGAGCCGCTCGCCCGGCTGCGGCTCGACGCCCTCGTCGCGCCGGCGCCGCGCCTCGTCGAGCGCTTTCTGCGCGGCGATCACCTCGCTCCAGGCGCGCTCGCGTTCTTCGCGCAGGGACTGCGCCGGCGCGAGCGCAGCGCTCGCCCACGCGAGGAGCGCGCCGAGGGCGACGATCGCGAGCCTTGCGCGTCTGCGCATACCGTCTTCGACCGCGGCGCGCGCGAACGGTTCGCGGCGGACCGGGTGCTAGAATTTTTTCGCGATGCCCGCTCCGCGCTTCGTCCACCTGCGGCTGCACAGCGAGTACTCGATTACCGACAGCGTGGTGAGGATCGAAGCGGCGGTCGCGCGCGCGGCGGCCGACGGCATGGCAGCGCTCGCGCTCACCGACAGCGCGAACCTCTTCGGCATGGTGAAGTTCTACGGCGCGGCGCGCGCCGCCGGCGTAAAGCCGATCGTCGGTGCCGACTGCTGGCTGCAGAACGACGCCGATCGCGAAAAGCCGTATCGGCTCCTGCTTCTCTGCGCGTCGCAACCGGGCTACCGGCGGCTGTGCGAACTGCTGACGCGCGCCTGGCTGAAGAACGCGTACCGCGGGCGCGGCGAGATCGCCGCCGCGTGGTTCGAGGAGCTCGGCACCGACGGCCTGATCGCGCTCTCGGGATTCGCCGCCGGCGACGTCGGCCATGCGCTTGCCGCCGGCCAGGAGGCCGCCGCAGAGCGCCTTGCCCCCCCCCCCGCCCAGCGCTTTCCGGACCGCTACTACCTCGAGGTCCAGCGCGCCGGCGCCCCGCAGGGGGAGGCGCTCGTTGCGCGCACGCTCGCGCTCGCCGCGCGCACCGGCCTGCCGGTGGTCGCGACGCACCCGGTGCAGTTCCTCGCGCCCGAGGATTTCAAGGCGCACGAGGCGCGCGTGTGCATCGCGCACGGCTACGCGCTCGGCGACCAGCGCCGGCCGCGTCTTTTCACGCCGGAGCAGTACTTCAAGACGCAGCAGGAGATGGCGCGGCTGTTCGCCGACGTGCCGCAGGCGCTCGAAAACGCGGTCGAGATCGCGCGCCGCTGCAACCTCGCGATCGAACTCGGCCGCAACCGCCTGCCCGAGTTTCCGACGCCGGGGGGCGTCGGCGTCGAGCGCTATCTGCGCGAGCAGGCCGAGCGCGGGCTCGAGGCGCGCCTTGCGCGGCTCTATCCGGATGCAGCGCGGCGCGGCGCCGAGGCGCCGCGCTATCGCGCGCGCCTCGAATTCGAGCTCGCGACCATCGTCGCGATGGGTTTTGCGGGCTACTTCCTGATCGTCGCCGACTTCATCGGCTGGGCGCGCGCGAACGGCGTGCCGGTCGGCCCCGGGCGCGGCTCGGGCGCCGGCTCGCTCGTCGCCTACGCGCTCGGCATCACCGACCTCGATCCGCTGCGCTACGACCTTCTGTTCGAGCGCTTCCTCAATCCCGAGCGCGTCTCGATGCCGGACTTCGACATCGATTTCTGCCAGGCGGGCCGCGACCGCGTGATCGAGTACGTGCGCAAAAAGTACGGCGAGCAATCGGTCGCGCAGATCGCCACCTTCGGCACGATGGCCGCACGCGCGGTGGTGCGCGACGTCGGCCGCGTGCTCGACCTCGGCTACAGCTTCTGCGACCAGATCGCGAAGCTCGTGCCGTTTCAGCCGGGCCGCGCGATCACGCTCGCCGAGGCGCGCGAAATGGAGCCGCTCCTTGCCGAGCGCGAGCGCAACGAGGAGGAGGTGCGCGACCTCCTTGCGCTCGCGGAAAAGCTCGAAGGGCTCGTGCGCAACGTCGGCATGCACGCCGGCGGCGTGCTGATCGCGCCGGGGCGGCTCACCGACTTCTGTCCGCTCTACGCCGCCGAGGGCGGCGCGCAGGCGATCTCGCAGTTCGACAAGGACGACGTCGAAAAGATCGGCCTGGTGAAGTTCGATTTTCTCGGCCTTGCGACGCTCACCATTCTCGACCGCGCGCAGCGCCACGTGCGCCGGCTCGGGCAGCCGGAGTTCGCGCTCGAGGCGATCCCGCTCGACGATGCCGAGACCTATCGGCTCCTCGCCTCGGGCAACACCACCGCGGTGTTCCAGCTGGAATCGCGCGGCATGCGCGACCTGCTCAAGCGCGCGCGCCCGGACCGGTTCGAGGACGTGATCGCGCTGGTGGCGCTCTACCGTCCCGGACCGATGGATCTGATTCCCGACTTCATCCGGCGCAAGCACGGCGAAGAGCGCGTCGAGTACCTCGATCCGCGGCTCGAGCCGATCCTTGCGCCGACCTACGGGATCATGGTGTATCAGGAGCAGGTGATGCAGATCGCGCAGGCGATCGCCGGCTACACGCTCGGCGGCGCGGATCTGCTGCGCCGCGCGATGGGCAAGAAAAACCAGCAGGAGATGGACGCGCAGCGCGACACGTTCGTCGCCGGCGCGGAGCGAAACGGCATGCCGCGCGCAAAAGCGATGCAGCTTTTCGACCTGATGGCGAAGTTCGCCGGCTACGGCTTCAACAAGTCGCACGCCGCGGCCTACGCGCTGCTCGCCTACCAGACCGCGTACATGAAGCGCCATCACGCGGCCGCGTTCATGGCGGCGAACCTTTCGGCGGTGATGGACGACACCGACAAGGTGCGCCAGTTCTACGACGACGCGCTCGCCAACGGCCTGCGCGTGCTGCCGCCCGACATCAACGCCTCGGAATACGAGTTCGTGCCGGTGGACGCCGCCACGATCCGCTACGGCCTCGGGGCGGTGCGCGGCACCGGCGAGGCCGCGGTGCAGGCGATCCTCGCGGCGCGCCGCGCCGGCCCGTTCGTCGATCTGTACGACTTCTGCCGGCGCGTGGACAAGCGCATCGTCAACCGGCGCGCGATCGAGGCGCTCGTGCGCGCCGGGGCGTTCGATGCGCTCGACTCGAACCGCGCGAGCCTGCTCGCCTCGGTCGGCCGGGCGCTCGAGGCTGCCGAGCGGGATGCGCGCGCCGCGGGGCAGGCGAGCCTGTTCGGCGAGCCCGAGGGTCCGCAGGCGGGGCGGCTTGCACTCGTCGAGGCGCCGGCCTGGTCGCTCGAGCGCACGCTCGCGGAGGAAAAAGCGGCGCTCGGCTTCTGCCTGTCGGCGCACCCGTTCTCGGTGCACGCGCGGGCGCTCGCCGGCTTTCCGCGCACGCCGCTCGGCAGGCTCGCGACCGCGGAGCGCGCCTGGATCGCGGGGGTCGCCGCGTCGCTGCGCGTCCAGATGACGCGCCGCGGGCGCATGGCCTCGGTCGTGCTCGAGGACGGCACCGGACAGGTCGAGGTGAGCGTGTTCGGCGAGCTGTTCGAGCAGCACCGCGAGCGGCTGAAGGAGGATGCGCTGCTCGTCGTCGCCGGCCGCGTGCAGCGCGACGAGTTCGCCGGCGGCGTACGCGTGATCGCCGAGGAGCTCTACGACCTTGCGACGCTGCGCGAGCGGTTCGGTGCGCGGCTGCGCATCGCGCTCGACGGCGCGGCGCGCGCGCCGAGCGTCGCCGCGCGGCTGCGCGAGGCGCTCGCGCCGTATCGCGCCCCGGGCGGCTGCGCGGTGCTCGTGCGCTACGAAAACGGCGCGGCCCGCTGCGAGCTCGCGCTCGGCGACGCCTGGCGCGTGCGACCGGAGGCGCGCCTCATCGAAGAGCTTTCGTCGTGGCTTGCGCCGGAGAACGTCGCGCTCGAGTACGCGCCCGCCACGCGCTGAGGGCAAGGAGCGCGCCCGCGAGCGCGTCGCGCCCCGAGGTGTGACCGACGCGCGCGAGCGCGGCGAGCGCGCGCCCTAGCCCTCGGCCGCCGTCGAGGATCGCCGCGAGCGCCGCATGCAGCGCCTCGTGCCCTGCGCCTTGCGCGGCGCACGCGAGGTGCGCGCGGCTGATGCGGCTCGTGCCGGCGCGCGCGGCGGCGAGCACCGGCCGTGCGAGGCGACGCGCGAGCGCGCGCTCGCCGAGCGCGCAAAGCGCGACGAGCGCGCCGCCGAGCAGGTCGTCGCCGGCCGGCGTCAGCCCGTCGCCCCGGCCGACCACGCCGGCGACCGCCGGCGGAAGCGGCCCGCGGCCGCCCGCCTGCAGCCACGCCTTGAGCGCCGCGGCGGCCTCGGGAAACGGCGGCGCGATCCGGGGCAGGCGCAGGCGCGCGCGGCGCGCCAGCGGTGGCGGCGGCGGCGTCCAGGTGCTCGCGCCCGCGAGCGCGAGCGCAAGCCCGCCGGAAAATCGCACGGTGCCGCGCCCGCAGGCGACGCGCTCGCCCGGCTCGGGCAGCGCCTTTCCGAGGCGCGCGATCAGGTTGAGCGGGCCGCGACCGATCGCCGGCGAGCCGATACAGGCGAGCCCGCCGCCGGTCGCCACATAGACGCTGCGCGCAAAGCGCGCGATCACGCGGCCGCGGCGGCCGGGCGCGAGCGCGCGGCGCGCCGCGCGCCCGAGCGCCTCAGTCCGGAAAGATCTGCGTGCCGCGGGCGCCTTCGAACGCCGCGAGCGCATCGTCGAGGTGGGCGATCACCGCGCGCTTGCCGCCGCGCGCGAGAAACCAGAGCGCCGCCTCCACCTTCGGCGCCATGCTTCCGGCGGCGAAATGGCCCTGCTTTTCGTACGCCGCGAGGGCCGACGCGCTCACGCGCGCGAGCGCGCGCGCACGGGGCTTGCCGTAGTCGAGCATCACGTTCGGCACCGCGGTGAGGATGAGGAGCGTCGCCGCGCCGAGCGCGTGCGCAAGGAGCGCGGAGGTGAGGTCCTTGTCGACCACCGCCGGCACGCCGGCGTAGGAGCCGTCGGCGCGCGCGACCATCGGGATGCCGCCGCCGCCCGCCGCGATCACCGCGACGCCCTGCGCGGCGAGCGCCGCGATCACGTCGAGGTCGAGGATGCGCTTCGGGCGCGGCGAGGCGACGACGTAGCGCCAGCCGCGGCCGGCGTCCTCGCGCAGATTCCAGCCGAGCGTGCGCCGCAGGTGTTCGGCCTCTTCGGCGGTGAAGAACGGCCCGATCGGTTTCGTGGGGCGCGCGAACGCCGGGTCGTCGGCGCTCACCGCGACGCGGGTGATCACGCAGGCGACGCGGCGCTCGACCTCGGCGCGCGCCAGTTCGTCCTCCAGGCCCTGCATCAGCAGGTGCCCGATGCCGCCCTGGCTGTGCGCGACGCAGACGTCGAGCCGCATCGGCGGGATGTGCTCGCGCGCATAGTACTGGCGCAGCAGGATCTTGCCGACCACCGGCCCGTTGCCGTGCGTGATCACGAGCTCGCCCGCACGCTCGACCAGCGGCCGCAGCGCCCGCGCCGCGCGCGCCGCCACCTCTTCCTGTTCCTCGGTCGTGCCCCGGATGTTTTCCGGGTGCGTCGCGTTGCCGCCGATCGCGATCACCAGGCGCTCGCTCGCGGCTTCGCTCATGGCGCGATAATAGCGCCCCGCATGCCCGCGTCTTCGCTGCTCGCGGCCCCCCCGCGGGTGCTCAACATCGGCCTGGAGGGTTTCGCCCGCGAACTGGCGGCGCGCGGCGTCGCCGTCGTGCAGGTCGACTGGCGGCCGCCGGCGGGAGGGCGGCGCGAGCTCGCGGCGCTGCTCGCTGCCCTCGGCCGGCACGAACGGCGCATCGCGCGCGCGAACGCCGAGGCGCTGCGGCGCATGTTCGCCGCCGTGCCGGTGCTCGTCGACGTCGTGCCCGCGGCGCAGGCGATCCCGGCGCTCAGAAGGCGGGTGGTGCTGCACGCCGGGCCGCCGATCGACTGGGCGCGCATGTGCGGGCCCCTGCGCGGCGCGATCGCCGGCGCGATCGTGTTCGAGGGCTGGGCGCCCGACCTGCGCGCGGCGGCGCGCCTTGCGGCCTCCGGCGCGATCGAATTCCAGCCGAACCACCGTTTCGCCGCGGTCGGGCCGATGACCGGCGTCACCACCGGCTCGATGCCGGTGCTCGTGGTCGAGAACCGGGCGAAGGGTGCGCGCAACCGCGCCTACTGCACGATCAACGAAGGGCTGGGCAAAGTCCTGCGGTTCGGCGCGAACGACGCCTCGGTGCTCGAGCGGCTCGCCTGGCTGCGGGACGAATTCGGGCCGGCGCTCGGGGCGGCGCTGCGCGCAGGCGGCGGCCTGGAGCTCGCGCCGCTCGTTGCGCGCGGCCTCGCGATGGGCGACGAGATGCACCAGCGCAACGTCGCCTGTTCGGCGCTTTTCCTTCGCGCGCTCGCGCCGCGGCTCGCGAGCGCCGCGCGCGCGCCGCAGGCGGCCGCGCGCGCGCTCGCGTTCATCGCCGGAAACGAGCAGTTCTTCCTCAACGTCGGGATGGCGATGGCCAAGGCGATCATGGATCCGGTCTGCGGCATCGAAGGCTGCAGCCTCGTCACCGCGATGTGTCGCAACGGCACCGAGTTCGCGATTCGCGTTTCGGCGACCGGCGAGGCATGGTTCGTCGCGCCGGCCGAACGCCCGCAGGGGCTCTATTTCGCCGGTTACTCGGAGAAGGACGCCAACCCCGACATGGGCGATTCGGCGATCCTCGAGACGGTCGGCCTCGGCGCTTTCGCGATGGCCGCATCGCCCGCCGTCGCCGGGTTCGTCGGCGCCGGCTCGGCGGCCGATGCGACGCGCTACACGCGCTCGATGTCCGAAATCGCGATCGGCCGCAACGCGCGCTGGCCGATCCCGGCGCTCGACATGGCGGGCGTGCCGTGCGGGATCGACATCCGGCGGGTGATCGAGACCGGCATCGCGCCGGCGATCAACACCGGCATTGCGCACCGCGAGGCGGGCGTCGGCCAGGTGGGCGCAGGGATCGCGCGCGCGCCGCTCGCCTGCTTCGAGAAGGCGCTCGTCGCGTTCGCGCGCTCGCTCGGAGTGCGGCCCTGAGCGCGGTCGCGAACCTCGTCCGGCGCGGCTGGTACGCCGATTCGGTCGCGCTGATGCGCGCCGCGCGCGCGCTCGGCGCCCTGCCCGGCGTCGAGGCCGCCTCGCTCGTCATCGGCACGCCGTCGAACAAGGCGCAGCTGCGCGAGGCGGGACTGCTTGCCGCCTCGGGCGCCGACGCCCGCCCCGACGATCTCGTGATCGCGGTGCGCGCCCGCGACGCCCGCACCGCGAGCCGGGCGCTCGCCGAGGCCGAGCGGCTGCTCGTCGCGCAGGCGGCCCCTGCCGCGCCGGCGGGGGTTTCGCGCGCGCACGGCTTCGCCGCAGCGCGCGAGGCGCTGCCGGAGGCGAACCTCGCGCTCGTCTCGGTGCCGGGGGCTTTCGCCGCCGCCGAGGCGCGCCGGGCGCTCGAAGCCGGCATGCACGCGATGGTTTTTTCCGACAACGTGCCGCTCGAGGAGGAGGTGGCGCTCAAGCGGCTTGCGCGCCGCCGAGGGCTGTTGCTGATGGGGCCGGACTGCGGCAGCGCGATCGTCGGCGGTGCGCCGCTCGGCTTCGCGAACGCGGTGCCGCGCGGCGACGTCGGCATCGTGTCCGCTTCCGGCACCGGACTGCAGGAGGTGAGCACGCTGCTTGCGCGCGCGGGCCGCGGCGTGTCGCACGCGATCGGCGTGGGCGGGCGTGACCTGAGCGAGGCGGTCGGGGGGCTCACCACGTTCGCGGCGCTCGAGGCGCTGGAGGCCGATCGCGCGACACGCCACGTGGTGGTGATCTCGAAGCCGCCGGCGCCCGCGGTCGCGCGCAGGCTGCTCGCGCGCATCGGGCGCAGCCGCAAGCGCGCGACGCTCTGCCTGCTCGGCGCGCGCGCTGCGGCTTCCGCGCAACGCCGAGTTCGCGCCGACGTTGCTCGAGGCGGCCGAACGCGTCGCCGGCCGCAGCCTGCGAAGCGATGCGATCGATCCGCCTGCGGTGCGGGGCGGCGCGATCCGGGGCCTATTCTGCGGCGGGACGCTTTGCGCCGAAGCGCAGCTCGTGCTGCTGCGGGCGGGGCTCGCGGTGCGATCGAACGTGCCGGTGCCGGGCGCACGGCGAGCCGCGCGCGACGGCAGCGGACACCTTCTCCTCGACCTCGGCGAGGACGCCTACACGCGCGGACGGCCGCATCCGATGATCGAGCCCGAACTGCGGGCGCCGCGCATCGTCGAGGCGCTCGCCGATCCGCGCGTCGCGGTGCTGCTGCTCGACGTCGTGATCGGCTACGGGGCGCACCCGGACCCGGCCGGCGCGGTGGCGGAGGCGCTCGCGCGCGCGCGCCGGCGCCGCGCGTTCGTCGTCGCCTCGGTCACCGGCACCGACGCCGACCCGCAAGGCTACGCCCGGCAGGTGGCGCGACTGCGCGAGGCCGGCGTGCGGGTCGCCGCCTCCAACGCCGAGGCGGCCGCGCTCGCCGCCGCTTGCGTCGGTGCGGGCGCACGCGCCGCCGTCAGCCGCGCAGAATCGCCTGCGCCCGACGCAGCCAGGCGTTCTGCAGCCGCTCGCCCGGATCGGCGCGGCGCTTCTCGGCGAGGATGAGCGGCAGCATCGGATAGCAGCGTTCGAGTTGCGCGCGCGAGACGTCGCGCAGGTCGCGCACCGGGAACGACCCGCCGCAATCGAGCGCGAGCGCGAGCAGCGCGCGCCGGACTTCGGCGGCGAACACCGCCGCGCAGAGCGAGCGGCGCACGCGGAAACCGATCGTCACCGCGGCCCACGCGCGGCTCGCCCAGCGAAGACGCGTGTCGGATTCAGGCAGCGTGCGCCGCACCGAGAAGCGATCGAGGGCGATGCGGCGCTCGGCGGCGAGCGCGCGAACGCCGGCGACGAAGCGCTCGAGCGACTCGGGCGGCGCGAGCAGCTCCAGGCGGCTCGCCTCGGGGACCGCGCCGGCTTCGGCCCCGGCGCCGAGCTCGAGCGGCGCGCACCGTGCGCTGGCCGAAGCGGCGAGCGAGCGCAGGTCGAGCGTCACGCTGTAGAGGAAGCCGAAGATCCCCTGGCCGCCGACGGCGAGCGCGAACAGCTCGGGGTGCGACTGGCGGTCGGCGCGGCGCAGCTCGCCGTCGGCGGTGACGAGCGTGACGGCGAGCAGATGGCGCGAAAGCGGCGCACCGTCCGGTCCGGCGCCGTTCACGTGCACGCTCTCGGCGATCGTGTCGGCGCCGACGCCGTCGGCGAGCGCGGAAAGGCTGAACGGGGCGAGCGCCGGATGAGCGGCGAACGCCGCCCAGCGCGCGGCCGCCTGCACCTCGACGCGGCCGCGCTCGCGATCGACGGCGAGCACGCGATCGAGCGCCGAGCCGTCGAGCGTGAGCGGCGCGCTGCGCGCCTGACGAAACGCGCGCCGCAGCTCGTCGGCCGAGCGAACCGCGACCGTGGTCTTGCGCGGCGCGACGCCCGGGTCCCAGGGACATGGGAGGCTGAATTCGACGTACATGGCGGCGCGGCTCGAGAAACGAAGGCGCGCGCCATTCTCGGCGGGCGCGCGCGCCGCGCAAGCAGCGCGGCGCAGGTGGCTTCGGGCGATACGCCCGGTCACGCCGTCGGCAACCAGTCGAAGCTCGCGTATTCGCGCGCGGCCTCGCCCTCGGCGGCGGATTCGCGCAGCTCGTCGACGCGCGCCGCGGGCGGACCGCGCCGCGCCCAGGCGACGAGCGACTCGACCGCCTCCGGAGCGCCCTGAACGACCGCCTCGACGCTTCCGTCGCGGCGGTTGCGCACCCACCCGGTGCAGCCGCGGGCGAGCGCCTCGCGCTGCATCGCCTGGCGAAAGCCGACGCCTTGGACGCGGCCGCGCAGGACGAGGTGTCGCGTCACGGTCATGACGCGATTTTGCCTTCGGCGCGGCGCCCTCGGCAGGGCGTCCGGCTGACCGTTGCCGGAGGCCGTGATAAGCTCGCGCCAAGAAGAACCACAATCGACCCGGGGGATGAGATGAGGACGGTCCTGATCGTCATCGCGGTTCTCGCGCTCGTCGGCTTCCTCGTCGTCGCCTACGTCCTTCCGGGCATGTCCGGCGCCGAGGCGAAGGAAGCGGCGCGGGCGCTCGTTTCCGGCGCCGACCCGGCGAAGGCGCAGGTGAGCGCCGCGGCCGAGAAATCCGGCAGCCTCGCCGGTGCCGGCGCCGGCGTGAAGCTCGCGCCGCGCAACGACCCGAAGGCGGGGGAACTGAAGTGGCTCGTCGAACCGAACGGCGCGATCCGCGGCTGGAACGAGAAGAACGCGATCGAGATCGCGCTGATCCCGAACCTGCAAGGCGGAAAGGTCACTTGGAACTGCCGCGGGTATCCGATCTCGGCGATGCCGGCGGCCTGCGGCGGAAAGGACTGATCGTCCGGTCGGTTACCGGACCTTCATTCCCGGCTGCGCGCCCTCGTCGGCCGAGAGGAGGAACACGCCCGGACCATCGCCGGAGGCGGCGAGCACCATCCCTTCGGAGACGCCGAACCTCATTTTGCGCGGCGCGAGGTTCGCGACGACGACGGTCAGCCGGCCCTCCAAAGCTTCGGGCGCGTAGGACGACTTGATGCCGGCGAACACCGTGCGGCGGTGATCGCCGAGGTCGAGGGTGAGCTTGAGCAGCTTGTCGGCGCCTTCGACCGCTTCCGCCTTGACGATCCTCGCCACCCGCAGGTCGAGGCGCGCGAATTCGTCGATCGTGATCTCGCGGGCCGCGGCGCGGTCGTCGCCGGTCTGTTGCGCCGGCGCGGCAGGGCGCGCAGGCGCCGCCTGCGGCGGCAGGGGCGCGCCGGAGAGCAGCGTCTCGAGCTGGCGTTCCTGCACCCGGGTGAGCAGGTGCCGATACGGCAGGATGCGGGCCGGACGCGCCTCAAGGTCGTCCCAGACGAAATCGCGCCTCATGCCGAACAGTTCGCGCGCGACGCGCGCCGCGGTCGCCGGAAGGATCGGCGCGAGAAGGACGGTGAGCGCGTGGAACGCGAGCATCGCCTCGCTGCAGACCCGGTGCAGCTCTTCGCGCCGCAGCGGGTCCTTGGCGAGCTCCCAGGGCCGCGCCCGGTCGTAGCGCTGGTTGGCGAGGTCGGCGAGCCGCATCGCCTCGCGCACCACTTTCCCGAATTCGCGCTGTTCGTAGTCGTCGGCGATCTGCGCCGAGGCGGCCGCGGCGGCGGCCGCGCTGTGCTGCGCGCCGAGCTGATCGGGCCGGAAATCGTAGAGCCGGCCGTCGAAGTGGCGCTCGAGGAACCCGGCGGCGCGGCTCGCGATGTTGACGTATTTCCCGACGAGGTCGCTGTTTACCCGCGCGACGAAGTCCTGCGGGCTGAAGTCGAGGTCCTCGACGTTGGCGTTCAGCTTCGCGGCGATGTAGTAGCGCAGCCACTCCGGGTTCATGCCGAGCTCGAGGTAGCGCAGCGGATCGATCCCGGTGCCGCGCGACTTCGACATCTTGTCGCCCGAAACGGTGATGAAGCCGTGCACCCAGACGTGATCGGGCACGCGGTACGGCAGGCCGGCGAAGTGCAGCATCGCTGGCCAGAACAGCGTGTGGAAGTAGATGATGTCCTTGCCGATGAAGTGGATCTGGCGCGTCTGCGGATCGGCGAGGAATTCCTCGAACGAGCGCGGCTCGCCGCGCGCGCGCGCCTTGCCGGTGTCGAAGTAGTGCTTGAGCGCGGCAAGGTACCCGATCGGCGCGTCGAGCCAGACGTAGAGGTATTTTTCCTCGGCGATGTCGGGCACGCGGATGCCGAAGTAGGGCGGATCGCGCGAGATGTCCCAGTCGGCAAGCGCCCGCTCGCCTTCGCCCTCGAGCCACTCGCGCGCCTTGTTCGCCACCTGCGGCTGCAGCCGCCCCGGGGTCGCGATCCAGTCGCGCAGGAACCGCTTGCAGCGCTCGTCCGAGAGCCGGAAAAAATAGTGTTCGGAGGCGCGCAGCACCGGCCGCGCGCCCGAGAGCGTCGAATACGGGTTCTTCAGCTCGGTCGCCGCGTACACCGACCCGCAGCGCTCGCAGGCGTCGCCGTACTGCTCCGGCGCGCCGCAGCGCGGACATTCGCCCTTCACGTAGCGGTCGGCGAGGAACATGCCCTTCGCCGGGTCGTAGAGCTGCTCGATCGGCCGGGTGTAGATCAGCCCGGCGCGCTTCAGCCGACGGAAGATGTCCTGCGAAAGCGCCGTGTTCTCGGGCGAATGGGTCGAATGCCAGTGGTCGAAGGCGATGTGAAAGCCGTCCAGATAGGCCTTGCGGCCGCGCGCGATCTCGGCGACGAACGCCTCCGGGGTCTTTCCCGCCTTTTCCGCCGCGAGCATGATCGGCGCGCCGTGCGCGTCGTCGGCGCAGACGAAGTGCACCTCGCGGCCGCGCATGCGCTGAAACCGCACCCACACGTCGGCCTGGATGTATTCCATGATGTGGCCGATGTGAAAGGCCCCGTTCGCGTACGGGAGGGCGGTGGTGACGAAGAGCTTGCCGTGCGGCATCGAGCGGCGCCGAAAGGCGCGGATTTTAGCTTACACTTGTCGGCCCCTTCTTTCCTCTGCGAAGGCGCGTCATGGCGATCAGCGAAGCCGATGCCCGGGCGATTCTCTCCCGGCTCGTCGATCCGAACACCGGCAAGGACTACGTGAGCGCCCGCGCCGTGCGCGCGCTGCGCGTCGAGGGCGACAGCGTCGCGGTGGAGATCGAGCTCGGCTACCCCGGTCGCAGCCAGTTCGAGACGATCCGCCGTCAGGTCATCGAGGCGCTGCGCGCCGGCGGCGCGGCGAACGCCGCGGTCTCGGTGCGCTCGAAGGTCGTCGCGCACGCGGTGCAGCGCGGCCTGAAGCTCGTGCCGGGCGTCAAGAACATCGTCGCGGTCGCTTCCGCGAAGGGCGGCGTCGGCAAATCGACCACCGCGGCGAACCTCGCGCTCGCGCTCGCGGCCGAGGGCGCCGCGGCCGGCGTGCTGGATGCCGACATCTACGGCCCGTCGCAGCCGACGATGCTCGGCATCGCCGGGCGCCCGGAATCGAAGGACGGCAAGACGCTCGAGCCGATGGAGGGCCACGGCCTGCAGGTGATCTCGATCGGTTTCCTGATCGACGTGGACACGCCGATGATCTGGCGCGGCCCGATGGTCACCCAGGCGCTCGAGCAGCTGTTGCGCGAGACGCGCTGGCGCGACCTCGACTATCTGGTGGTCGATCTGCCGCCGGGCACCGGCGACATCCAGCTCACGCTCGCCCAGCGCGTGCCGGTCACCGGTGCGGTGATCGTCACCACGCCGCAGGACATCGCGCTGATCGACGCGCGCAAGGGTCTCAAGATGTTCGAGAAGGTCGGCATCCCGATCCTCGGAGTGGTCGAGAACATGTCGGTGCACGTCTGCCCGAACTGCGGTCACCAGAGCCACATCTTCGGCGAAGGGGGCGCGGCGCGCATGTGCGCCGACTACGGCGTCGAGCTGCTCGGCCAGCTGCCGCTCGATCCGGCGATCCGCGAGCAGGCCGATTCCGGCCGCCCGACCCTCGTCGCCGACCCCGACGGGCCGGCGGCGGCGATCTACAAGAAGATCGCGCGCCGCGTCGCGGTCAAGATCGCCGAGCTGCAGAAGGACATGAGCGGGAAGTTCCCCAACATCGTCGTGCAGAACACCTGAGCGGCGGGGCGACGGGCGCCGATGGCGATCAAGTCGGACCGCTGGATCCGCCGCATGGCGCGGGAGCGCCGCATGATCGAGCCGTTCGAGCCGGACCAGGTGAAGGCGGTCGAGGGCCGCCCGGTCGTGTCCTACGGCACCTCGAGCTACGGCTACGACATCCGCTGCTCGACCGAATTCAAGATCTTCACCAACATCAACTCGACCATCGTCGATCCGAAGGCGTTCGACGCGAAGAGCTTCGTCGACTTCGAGGGCGAGGTGTGCATCATTCCGCCGAATTCGTTCGCGCTCGCGCGCACGGTCGAATACTTCCGCATCCCGCGCAACGTGCTCACGATCTGCCTCGGCAAGTCTACCTACGCGCGCTGCGGGATCATCGTCAACGTGACGCCGCTCGAGCCGGAGTGGGAGGGGCACGTGACGCTCGAATTCTCGAACACCACGCCGCTGCCGGCGAAGATCTACGCGAACGAAGGCGTCGCGCAGGTGATCTTCCTCGAGGCCGACGAGCCCTGCGAGACCTCGTACCGCGACCGCGGCGGAAAATACCAGGGCCAGCGCGGCGTCACCCCGCCGCGCATCTGAACCCCAGCGGTCGCGCTCGCGCGGGCGCGGCGCCCTGGCGGTTGTGGTCGCGAGCGCGCGCGGCGCGCGAACGCTTGACACCGGGGGGGTCGTCCCTATAATCGCCGCAGACGTTTTTTCTCCGTGCGCAGCGCGAACCGGAACGAGGAGGTCATCATGACAGGCAAAAGGAACTCGGGCGGCTTCTTCTGCTCTCTCGACCTTCCCGAAACCTAGCTCGCAAGGAGAACGCACGAATGGGCGCTCGCCCTCCGAGTAGCATCGCGCGCAACAGCAAGCCGACCCCGGAACCGCAAGAACAGCTCTTCGACACGCATCCCGAAGCGAGCCTCGACTTCGAGATCGTGCGCCAGGCCGCCCGACAGCGCTACACGCGGCCGTTCCTGATCCTCGACACCGCCATCGTGCGCCAGAAGCTCGAGCGCTTTCGCGCCGCCATGCCGCGCGTGCGTCCGCACTACGCGGTGAAGGCGAATCCCGACCGCCGCGTGCTGAAGGCGCTCGTGCAGGAGGGCTGCGGCTTCGAGATCGCCTCGACCGCGGAGCTCGACCTGCTGCTCGCGCTCGGTGTCCCCGCGCACGAGGTCCTCTATTCCAATCCGATGAAGCCGCGCGCGGCGATCGCCTACGCGGCGGCGAAGGGCGTGCAGTGGTTCGCGGTCGACAGCGTCGACGAGCTGCGCCGGGTGCACGAGACGTGCGCCGGCGCGCAGCTCTACGTGCGGATCGCGACCCCCAACATCGGCAGCGACTGGCCGCTGTCGGGCAAGTTCGGCGCCGGCGCGTCGGAGACGCGCGAGATCGTCGCCACCGCGGCGCGCCTCGGGGCCGATCTTGCCGGCGTGACGTTTCACGTCGGCTCGCAGTGCCGCAACCCGGAGAACTGGCGCGTCGGCATCGAAAAGGCGCGCGGCGTGTTCGACGCGATGCTGAAGGCGGGGCTCAAGCCGCGCATGCTCGACATCGGCGGCGGCTTTCCGGTGCGTCACGTCAAGCCGATTCCCTCGATCGAGGTGATCGGCGCGGTGGTGAACGAGGCGCTCAAGGCGTTTCCGGAGGACGTGCAGGTGGTCGCCGAGCCGGGCCGCTACATGACCTCGGACGCCGGCTACTTCGTCTGTCGCGTGGTCGGCACCACGGTCCGCGGCGGCAAGCGCTGGATGCACTGGGACGCGGGCCTGTTCGGCGGGATCATCGAAACCACCGAGGGGCTGAAGTACCGGATCCGCTGCGACCGCGCCGGGCCGGACGTGCCGTGGAACGTCGCGGGGCCGACGTGCGACTCGGTGGACGTCGTGCTGCGCGACGAGCCGTTGCCGTCCGACCTGCAGGAAGGCGACTTCATCTACATTCGCAACGCGGGCGCCTACACCACCGCCTACGCGAGCGAATTCAACGGCTTTCCGCTGCCCGAGGTGCGGGTCTTCGACTCGTCGCGGCGCGAGGCGCGCTAGGCCCGCTCGTAGAGCACGAAGTCGAACCGCACGCCGTCGGCGCCGACGTGCGGCTTGCGCTGCGTCTCGCGCCAGCGCGCGCGGTCCCATGCGGGAAAACGCACGTCGCCGTCGTAGTCGCGGTGGATCTCGGTGAGCACCAGCCCGTCGGCGATCGGCAGCGCCGCGGCGTAGAGCTCCGCGCCGCCGATCACGAACACGACCGGCTCGCCCGCACAGAGCGCGATCGCCGCCTCGAGCGAGGCGGCGACGCTCGCGCCCGGCGCCTCGTAGCCGGGCCGGCGGGTAACGACGATGTTTTCGCGCCCGGGCAGCGCTCGGCCGAGCGACTCCCAGGTGCGCCGGCCCATGATCACCGGGTGGCCGAGGGTGAGCGACTTGAAGTGCTTCAGGTCCTCGGGCAGGTGCCAGGGCACCCGGCCGCCGGCGCCGATCACCCCGTTCGCCGCGACCGCGGCGACGAGGTAGATGCGCGGGCCGCACCACGCGGCGGCGCGCGCCGACGCGCTCGCATTCTGTGACATAGATCCTCGCGCGGACGACGGTCGGCGCGGATTATAGAAGCCCGTCGATGGTCTCCCGCGTCAATCTCGCCGCGCTCCTTCGCTCTGCCGACGGCGCGCCTGCGCAGGCGGCGTCGTGGAACGCCGGGATCGTCGCGCGATCGCGCGCGATGCAGGCCCTGCTTGCGCGCGCGCGCGAGGCGGCCGCCTCCGACGTCGCGGTGTCCATCGTCGGGCCGGCGGGTTCGGGCAAGCAGACGCTCGCGCGCGCGATCCACCGCGCGAGCGCGCGCGCGGCGCAGCCGTTCGCGGTGCTCGTCTGCGCGCACGCGGGCGAGGCCGAGCTGCGCGCCGCGCTCGCCGGCGACCCGCGCCCGGCCGGCCCGCGCGGGGCGGGCGCGGGAACCCTCTATCTCGAAGGGATCGATGCGCTTTCGCCGGCGCTGCAAGCCGCGCTCCTCGAGACGCTCGAAGCGCAGTCGCCGCACGCCGTGCGGGTACGGCTGATCAGCGCGTCGCGCGAGCCGCTCCAGACGTGCGTCGCGGCCGGCCTCCTGCGCGAAGACCTCGGCTACCGGCTCGCGATCGTGCGGCTCGTCGTGCCTGCGCTCGCCGAGCGGCGCGAGGACATCGCACCGCTCGTCGCGCACGCGCTCGCACGGTTCGCCGCGCAGCGGCGCGCGCAGCCGCCCGCGCTCGAGGCCGACGCGCTCGAGCTGCTGGTCGCGGCCCCCTGGCCGGGCAACGTGCGCCAGCTGCTCGCGACGGTGGAAGCGCTCGCGGCGACGGCGGGCGCGGACCCGATCACCCGCGCGCGTGTCGAGCAGGCGCTCGGCGAGGCGCCTCGGCTGCCGACGCTCGACGAGGCGCGGCGCGCGTTCGAGCGCGACTATCTCGAGCGCGTGCTCGCGATCGCCGGCGGCAGCGTCACGCGCGCGGCGCGTCTGGCCGGCCGCAATCGCACCGAGTTCTACCGGCTGCTTGCGCGCCACCGGCTCGCGCCGGCGGCGTTCAAGCCGCCAGCGGCACCGCGCGCGGGCGCGGACGACCCCGCGCCGCGCTAGCGTTCAGACCGCGATCGGCGCGGGAATCGCCGGGTGCGGGTCGTAGTCCTCGACGACGAAATCCTCGTAGCGGAACGCGAAAAGGTCGCGGACCTCGGGATTGAGCCGCAGGCGCGGAAACGGGCGCGGCGCGCGGGCGATCTGGGTACGCGCCTGCTCGAGGTGGTTGAGGTAGAGGTGCGCATCCCCGAGCGTCAGCACGAACTCGCCCGGCGCAAGTCCGGTCGCCTGCGCCACCATGCGCGTGAGCAAGGCGTAGGAGGCGATGTTGAACGGCACGCCGAGAAAGAGGTCGGCGCTGCGCTGGTACAGCTGACACGAGAGCCGCCCGTCGGCGACGTAGAACTGAAAGAGCGCGTGGCAGGGCGCAAGCGCCATGTGCGGCAGATCGGCCGGGTTCCAGGCGCTCACGACGTGCCGGCGCGAGTGCGGGTCGCGCCGGATCGCCTCGACGACCTCGCCGAGCTGGTCGATGTCGCGCCCGTCGGGCGCGCGCCAGCGGCGCCACTGGTGGCCGTAGACCGGCCCGAGGTCGCCGTTCGCGTCCGCCCACTCGTTCCAGATCGTCACCCCGTGCGCCTGCAGCCAGCGCACGTTCGTGTCGCCGCGCAGGAACCACAGCAGCTCGTAGGCGACCGACTTGAAGTGCACGCGCTTGGTGGTGAGCAGCGGAAAGCGGTCCGCGAGCGAAAAGCGCATCTGCCGGCCGAACACCGACAGCGTGCCGGTACCGGTGCGGTCGGGCTTGCGCGTGCCGCGCTCGAGCACCTCGGCGAGCAGGTCGAGGTACTGCTGTTCCTCGCGGTTCGCGCTCATACCGCGATGGTAGCGAAAAGCGCGCGCGCGCTCCGGAAGCGCTGAGCAGGTTCCTTCGCGAGCCGCCGATCGCGCACCGGCCGGTCGCCGGCGAGCCGCGCGGGCAGCCGCGGCACGTCGTCGTGCGCCTGGCGCAACCTCGGGTCGGCGCGCGCGGCGTCGCCGACGAGCCGCCCGCGGGTCAGCATCTCGTGGAGAATCACCGCGAGGCTGTGGGGGGCCGAGCGCGCACCGAGCGGCCGCTCGCCGAGCGGAACACGATGTTCCGGGGCTTCAGGTCCCGGTGCACGATGCCGCGGCGATGGCGCGACCCTTGCCCTATGGTGTCGGGCCCGGACGAAATGATAAAGTCCGGCGCAGGCCGCTTTATCGCAGGCGAGACAGGCAGGCGAGGCAGGCGCACCATGCTCCGGCTCTTCGGCGGCAGGTCCGACCATCCGATGGCCGACGCGAAGGAGGCGCGGCGGATCCTGGACGGCCTCGACGCGCAGGATCCCACGAAGGCGCTCGAAGAGGTGGTGCACTGGCTCGAGTCGGTGAGCGCGGCCGAGGGGTTCCGGCCCGAGGCGCGGCTGCGGGCGCTCTTCGCGCTGGACGAGGCGGCGCAAACGCGGCTTCGCAAGCTCGCGCGAGACTATTTCGCCGCCGCGCGGCGGTCGCCCTTTCAGGAGACGAGGCTCTGGGGCGCGCTGCACGGCTATTACCGGCAGGCCGGCGCCTCGCTCTCGCGCGTTGTCGATCTCCTCGCGCAGGACGCGCAAGCCGCCGGGCGGGTGCGGGCCGAAGCGGCGCTCCTCGTCGTGCGCACGCTGCGCAACCTCGCGCAGCAGCTCAAATGGGCGCATCTGCGCTACGGTCCGATCGAGCCGGCGCTTTATGCGGCGCTCAACCGCGTGTACGCGTTCGCCGAAGCGCGTCAGCTCGCGAATGCGCAGGTGAGCGCCTATCCGGGCGTCGCGGGAAACTGCAGCCCGCAGAGCGAATTCCTGACGGCGGCGCTCTTCAGTGCCGCAGGCCCCGATGCGCTGCTGCCCGCCGAGATCGATCTCGCCGACCGGCTGATCGGGCATTTCGCGGCGCATTTCACGATCGGCGCAAAACCCGACGCGGCGGCGCCGTTCTGGCTCGATCTGGCGCAGCCGATGGCGCCTCGCCGCGCGCACGCGGGGCTCGCGCTCGGGCCCGGGGTGCGCTGGCTCGGCGCCGGCGTCGCGCTCGCGCAGATCGAGCACTTCGCGGAGCGCCTCGCCGCAGGCGGTTCGCTGCCGCAAGAGCTCGCCGCCCTCGCGCCGGGCGAGCCGCAGGCGCTGCTTGCGGTGCTGCAGCACCTTGCGCGGGCATGGGCGCGCCAGCCGCCGCTGCGCCGATCGACGCGCCACGCGGTCAAAACGCGGGTGTCGGTCATCCACGGCTACGCCGCCGTCCTCGCCGCGTTCGGCGGCGGGGGGCAGCTCTCGTTCGCCGCCGAGGGCGCCGAGCACTGGGTGGTCGAGAACGTGAGCGTCGGCGGCTTCGGCGCGCGGGTGCCGCAGCTGAAGGGCGACTGGCTGCGCGTCGGCGCGCTGGTCGCGCTTCAGCCCGAGGGCGGCGACAACTGGCTGATCGGCACCGTGCGCCGGGTGCAAAAGACCGGGGCGCGCGAGGCCTGCGTCGGCATCCAGACGCAGGCGCGCGCGGCCGCGGCGGAGCGCTTTCGCGCGGGCGCGGCGATCGAAGAAGGCATCCTCGTTCGCGGACCGGCGGCGGGAGAGGCGCGCATCGTGCTCGCGCCCGGGATTTACGCGCCGCTGCAGAACCTCGAGCTCGAGCGCGACGGGCGCACGTTCGTCTACATCCCGCAGGGGATCGTCGCGCGCGGCGAGGACTACGAAATCGGCCGCTACCGCGAGATGGTCAGAGAATCCTGACGAGGAACGCGGCGACGTCGGCGATTTCCTCGGCGCAGACTGCGTGTTCCATCGGATACGCGCGCCATTCGACCGTGTAGCCGAGGCGCGCGAGCGTCGCGCGCGCCGCCTGCGCGAGCGCGAGGGGCACGAGCGGATCGTCGCTGCCGTGCGCGAGAAAGATCGGCGTCGCGGCGTTCGCGGGGCTCGCCTGCGCCGGGAGCGTCGCCGCGAGCGGCAGCCAGGTCGAGAGCGCGATCACGCCGGCGAGCCGCTCACGGTAGCGCAGCGCCGTGTGCAGTGCGAGCGCCCCGCCCTGCGAGAAGCCGGCGAGCACGATGCGGCCGCTCGCCACGCCGCGGTCGCGCTCGCGCGCGATCAGCGCCTCGATCTCGCGCTGCGAGGCGCAAAGGCCCGCCTCGTCCTCGTGCGTGCCCTCGAGCGCCGCGATGTCGAACCAGGCGCGCATGCGCGCGCCGGCGTTGATCGTCACCGGGCGCACCGGCGCGTGCGGAAAGACGAACCGCGCCCGCAGCCGCGCCGCAAGCCGCAGCTCGGGCACGATCGGCACGAAGTCGCTGCCGTCGGCCCCGAGCCCGTGCAGCCACACGATGGCGGCGTCGGGCTGCGGGGCGGTCTCGATCTCGATCGCCTCGAGCACCGCGCCTACGGCGACCGGCGCAGCGCCGACTTCGGGCGAAAGGCCCGCACCACCGCCTCGTCGGTCTCGATGTAGGGGCCGCCGATGAGGTCGATGCAGTAGGGGATCGCGGCGAAGATCCCGGGCACGATCGGCTTGCCGTCGGCGTCCTTCAGTCCTTCGAGCGTCTCGCGGATCGATTTCGGCTGGCCGGGAAGGTTGACGATCAGGCAACCCTTGCGGATCACGGCCACCTGCCGCGACAGGATCGCCGTCGGCACGAACTCGAGGCTGATGCGACGCATCTGCTCGCCGAAGCCCGGCATGACCTTGTCGGCGACCGCGAGCGTCGCCTCGGGCGTCACGTCGCGCGGCGCCGGTCCGGTGCCGCCGGTGGTGAGTACGAGATGGCAGCCGCGCGCATCCACGAGCTCGCGCAGCGTCGCTTCGATTTGCGGCTGCTCGTCCGGAATCAGCCGCTCTTCGAAGTGCACCGCCGGTGCCCGGATCGCGCGCGCAAGCCACCCCCGCAGCGCCGGCAGCCCCTCGTCGCGATACTCGCCGCGCGAGGCGCGGTCGCTCACCGACACCAGCCCGACGCGCAGCTCGCCGCTCATCGCACGAGGTAGAAATCCTGCACCACGGCCTGCGGCTCGCGCCAGCCGGTCGCGACGCACACCGTGCGGTTCAGCCACGCGTAGGAGGGCGCGGCGGTCTCGAACCAAGGCGTCGCGCGCTGGTAGTAGGCGCCGGGCTCGACCGGCTCGCCGCGCGCAAGCCGCGCCATCACCTCCGGCGGGCCGTGGCGATAGCCGCGGTTGCGAACGTACACGAGCGCGCCGTCGTGCGTCTGGAGCGTGTAACGCGCGTCCAGATACGCGACGCCGTCGGCGCGCACGAGCTGCCAGTCGGCGCCGCCCGGGAGCACCCGACCCGAAAAGCGCGGCCCCTCGAACTCGCCGCCGGCGATCGCGACGATGCGCCGGCGCCCGAGCGGCGTCTCGCCCAGCTCGCGCGCCGGCTCGAGCGCGACGCGAATGCGGCAGAGAAACTCGGTTTCGATCACGGCGCGCCCGTCGCCTCGCGCAGGAGCCGGTAAAGCGCGCGCTGGGCGTGCGGCGCGCCGCCGGTGGCGATCTCGCGACGCGCGTTGCGGATCGCCGCGCGCAGCGCCTGAAGCGGCGCCCCCGGATGCGCGCGCGCGAACTCGGTGAGCGCGGCATCGTCGGCGATCAGGCGCGCGCGCCAGTCGCGCAGCTGACGCTCTCTCGCGCGCGCGGCCGCCGATCGCCCCTCGGCCTCGGCGATCGCGGCGCGGATCGGCGCCGGATCGACCGTGCGCATCAGCCGGCCGATGTACTGGAGCTGCCGACGACGCGCTTCCCGGCTCGCGATTCGGCGCGCGGCCGCAAGGGCGTCGGCGAGCGGCTCGGGCAGCGCGAGCGCCGAAACGCGCGCGCTCGGCAGCGCGAGCAGCGACTCGCCGAGCGACTGCAGCTCGGCCATCGCGCGCTTGCGCTGCGTCTTGCTGGGCAGATCGGGCTGCATGCCGCTGCTATGATAGCGCGCGATGAGCGCGCTGCTCCCCGTTCCCAGGCGCGCGGCGCGGCCGGCGCGCGCGCGTTTCGCGTACACCGACGCGCAGCTGCGCGAATTCGCCGCGCACGCGCTGGAACTTGCGCGCCGCGGGGGCGCCGCCGCCTGCGAGTGCGAAGTCTCCGAAGGGCACGGCCTGTCGGTCACGGTGCGCAAGGGCGAGGTCGAGACGATCGAGCACAACCGCGACAAGGCGATCGCGGTGACCGTGTACCTCGGCGAGCGGCCGGCGGTGCGCCGCGGGCACGCGAGCACGTCGGATTTCTCGACGGCGGCGCTTGAGCGCACGGTCGAGGCGGCGCTCGCGATCGCGCGGCGCACCGCGCCCGACCCGTACGCCGGGCCGCCGGAGCCGGAGCTGCTCGCGCGCGGCGCGCCCGACCTCGACCTCTTTCACCCCTGGTCGATCGGCGTGGACGAGGCGATTCGGCTTGCGCGGCGCATCGAGCGCGCGGCGTTCGCGCTCTCGCCGAAGATCCGCAATTCCGAGGGCGCGATGGTGAGCGCGCAGCACGGCCAGTTCGTGTTCGCGAACAGTCTCGGCTTCATGCACGGCTATCCGAGCTCGCGCCACAGCCTGTCGCTCGCGGTGATCGCCGAGGACGGCGGCCAGATGCAGCGCGACGACTGGTACAGCGCCGCGCGCTCGCCCGCGCGGCTCGCCGATCCGGAGGCGCTCGGCCGCTACGCCGGCGAGCGGGCGCTCGCGCGGCTCGGGGCGAGAAAGATCGCCACCTGCCAGGCGCCGGTGCTCTTCGAGGCCCCGGTCGCCACCGGGCTGCTCGCGGCGTTCGCGAACGCCGCAAGCGGCGGCAACCTCTATCGCCGGGCGTCTTTTCTCGTCGATGCGCTCGGACAGGCGGTGTTCGCGCCGAACGTCACGATCGAGGAGCGACCGCACGAACCGCAGGGGCTCGCGAGCGCCCCGTTCGACGAAGAGGGCGTCGCGACGCGGACGCGCGCGGTGGTCGCCGGCGGCGAGCTGCGCGGCTATTTTCTCGGCTGCTACGCCGCGCGCAAACTCGGCCTGCAGAGCACCGGCAACGCGGGCGGCCCGCACAACCTCGGCGCGCGCGCCGACGGCCCCGATCTCGCCGGCATGCTGAAAAAGCTCGGGCGCGGCCTGCTCGTCACCGAGCTGCTCGGCCACGGCATCAACCTCGTGACCGGCGACTATTCGCGCGGGGCCGCCGGCTACTGGGTCGAGGGCGGCGAGATCGCGTACCCGGTCGAGGAGATCACCGTCGCCGGAAACCTGAAGGACATGTTCCGCGGCATCGTCGCGATCGGAAGCGACGAGGTCGTGCGCGGTGCCTACCGCTGCGGCTCGATCCTCGTCGACCGCATGACCATCGCAGGCAACTAGACAAAGGAGGATTCCCCGATGCTTCGCGCTGTCGCGCTCGCCGCCTTGCTCGTCTTCGGCTCGCCGCTCGCCGCCCAGCCGGGGCGCGCGCCCGACGTGATGTTCGTGCCGACGCCGCAGGAGGTGGTCGACGACATGCTGTGTCTGGCCGGCGTGAAGAAGGGCGACGTGCTCTACGACCTCGGCTCCGGCGACGGGCGCATCCCGATCACCGCGGCCCGCCGCTTCGGCGTGCGCGCCGTCGGCATCGACATCGATCCCGACCGCATCCGCGAGGCGAACGAGAACGCGCGCAAGGCGGGGGTTTCGCACCTCGTCGAGTTCCGCAACGAGGACCTGTTCCTCGCCAACTGGCGCGAGGCGACCGTGATCACGCTCTACCTGCTGCCCGAGCTGAACCTCCGGTTGCGGCCGCGGCTATTGAAGGAACTGAAGCCCGGCACCCGCATCGTCTCGCACCAGTTCGACATGGGCGACTGGAAGCCCGACAAGAAGCTCGAGGTGAACGGCCGAACGGTATACGTCTGGACGGTGCCCGCCCCGGCGAAACGCTGACGCGCGCGGTCAGTCGATGAGCGCGATCGTCACGCGCCGGTTGTGCCGGCCTTCGGAGCGGATGCGGGTGACCGCGACCGCACCGATCTCGCCGGTGCGCGCGACGTGCGTGCCGCCGCAGGCCTGAAGGTCCACGCCCGGGATCTCGACCAGGCGCACGCGCCCGGCGCCGCGCGGCGGAGCGACCGACATCGTGCGCACGAGTTCCGGGCGAGCGTCGAGCTCGGCGTCCGAGATCCAGCGCGTGCGCGTCGGGTAATCGGCCCGCACGAGCGCGTTCAGGCGTTCCTCGATCGCGTCCTTCGCCAGCCGCTCCATCTCGATGTCGAAGTCGAGATGCGCCTTGTCCTCGGCGATCCGGCCGCCGGTGACCGGCGCGCCGACCACCGCGCCGAGCAGGTGAAGCGCGGTGTGCAGGCGCATCAGGCGGTAGCGCCGCGGCCAGTCGATTTCGGCGCGCACGCGCGTGCCCGGCGCAGGCAGCGGCGCATCGGGCTCGACGATGTGCAGCACCGTCTCGCCCTCGCCCTTGCGGGTGTCGACGACGCGCAGGCCGCCGATGCGTCCGGTGTCGCCGGGCTGCCCGCCGCCGAGCGGATAGAACACGGTCCGGTCGAGCACGAGGACGTTCGCGCGCGCCTCGAGCACCGTCGCGTCGCAGGCGCGCGCGTACGCGTCCTCGCGGAAAACGAGCGCCGTGCTCACAGCAACGTCGCGAGCGCGACGGCGACCACGACGAGCACGCTGGCGGCGAAAAAGGCGAGCGTCTCCTGCGACACGTCCGGCAGCTCGGGATCGCGCGGGATCGGTTCGGGGAAATGGGGTTCGTGGAACGCTTCGGCCGGGGCCGGCGCCGCACGGCGCGCGCTCAGCTTCTCGTTGAACGCGGCGAAGAAGTCGTTCGCGACCTTTTGCGCGGCGGCGTCCACCAGGCGCGAGCCGATCTGCGCGAGCTTTCCGCCGACGCTCGCCTTCACCTGGAAGACGAGGCGCGTGTGCGCGCCGTCGGGCTCGAGCCGCACGCGGGCGCTGCCGCGCGCAAACCCCGCGACCCCGCCTTGGCCCTCGAAGGCGATCGTGTAGGCGCGCGGCGGGTCGAGGTCGGACAGCGTCAGCCGCCCGTTGAACTTCGCGCTCACGGGTCCGACGCGCGCGGTCATCCGCACGGTGTAGGCGTTCGCCCCGGCCGGCTCGATCGCCTCGCAGCCGGGTACGCAGGCCTTCAGGAATTCGGTGTCGTTCAGCGCCGCCCAGGTCTCCTGCGGCGAGGCCGGAATGCGCTGTTCGCCGGTCATTTCCATGCGCGTTTCTCCAGGTGCCGCGGCGCCGGCTGCGCGAGCGCGTGCGCGAGGTCGCCGAGGCTTTTCAGGTTGTGCACCGGAAGAACCCGGTCCACATGCGGCAGCATCGCGCGCACGCCCGCCGGCCGCGCCTCGAATTTCTCGTAGCGCAGGAGCGGGTTGAGCCAGACGAGTTCCCGGCAGGACTTGTGCAGCCGCTCCATTTCCTCGGCGAGCCCTTCGCCCGCCTCGCGGTCGAGGCCGTCCGAGACGAGCAGCACGCAGGCGTTCTGCCCGAGCACGCGCCGCGACCAGCGCCAGTTGAATTCACGCAGGCACGCGCCGATGCGCGTGCCGCCCGACCAGTCCTTGATCGCGTCCGCCACGCGCGCCATCGCGACGTCGACGTCGCGGTGGCGAAGCTGGCGGGTGATGTTCGTGAGGCGCGTGCCGAAGACGAAGACGCTCACGCGATCCCGGTCGTTGGTGATCGCGTGCAGGAAGTGCAGGAACATGCGCGCGTACGGGTTCATCGAGCCGGAGATGTCGCACAGCACCACGAGCGGCGGATGCACCTCGAGGGGCGCCGCGCGCACGAGCGGGATCAGGTCGCCGCCGGCGCGCAGGCTGCGGCGCAGCGTCGCGCGCATGTGCACCCGCGGCCCCCGCGCGCACGGCGCAAGGCGCCGGGTGCGCACCATCGGCAGCGGCAGGCGCAGTTCCGCGAGCATCTTCTTCGCTTCGGCGAGCTCGGCGGCCGACATGGTGTCGAAGTCCATGCGCTGCAGCACCTCGCGCGAGGAGAAGGTGAGGCGCGCATCCGTTTCGATCCGTCGCTCCTCGCGCGGCTCGGGTTTCTTCCGGCCGAAGAGCGCGTCGGTGAGCCGCTGGCTCTGTTCGCGGGGCCTTTCGGTGCGGCCGTAGGTCTTCGGCAGCAGCGCGTGCATCATGCGCTCGACAAGGCGCGGGTCGCGCCAGAACAGGCGAAACGCCTGGTCGAAGATCGGGCGCTGCTCCTCGCGCGAAAGCAGCACCGCCGACATCGTCCAGTACCAGTCCTCGCGCCGCTCGCAGCCGGCGAGCTCGAGCGCCCGCACGCAGTCGAGCACGCGGTCCGGGCCGATGCGCAGCCCCGCGGCGCGCAGCAGGCGCGCAAAGTGCACGACGTTCTCCGCGAGCCTGCCCTCGCGGTCGGCGCGCGCCGCCGCCGCGTTCATCTCAATTCGCCTCGCGCGGCGCGGCCGCCGGCGCCTCCTGCGCGAGCGCGCAGCGGCGCGCGAGCTTCTTCACGGCGCGCGAGGCGACCACTTCATGCGCCGCGAAGTACAGTTCGTGGTTGCGCTCGAGGTCCCCGGGCCGGTACACGTAGTTCACCATCAGGCCGGCCGAGCGCGCCATGCCGGCCTCCGACGTGTCGCCGAGCCAGTTGATGCGCTCGAGCGCCGCGCCGTTGCCGAGATGAAAGCGCGCGACCGGATCGTACGGTTCGCTGCCGCGCCGGGCGTGAAGCAGATACCAGGCGCCCAGTTCGAGGAGCAGGTTCTTCAGCGCCGCCGGCACCTCGCCCCGGTGCCAGTCGGGCGCCTCGATCTGCGCGAGCAGCGCGGTGCGCGCTGCGCCCTGCGGGCCGGCGGCGAGCCGCGCGCGCGTGGCCGGCGCGGCGAGCCAGGCGCGAAAGCCGGGGACCGGGGACAGCGTCGCGAACGTGCGCACGTGCGGCAGCTCGCGCCGCAGGTCTTCGACTACCTGCTTGATGAGCAGGTTGCCGAACGAGATGCCGCGCAGGCCCTCCTGGCAGTTGGTGATCGAGTAGAACGTCGCGCAGTTCGCCTGCGCCGGCGGAAACACCGGCGCGGCGACCTCGAGCAGCGGCTGCACGCGGGCGCTCATGCCGCGGGTGAGCGCCACCTCGATGAAGATGAGCGGCTCGTCGGGGAGCTGCGGATGGAAAAAAGCGAAGCAGCGCCGGTCGGCCTCCAGGCGCCGGCGCAGGTCGCCCCAACCGTGGATCGCGTGCACGGCTTCGTATTCGATCAGCTTTTCGAGCACGATCGCCGGCGTGCGCCAGTCGATGCGCTCAAGGCGCAAAAACCCGCGGTTGAACCACGAGCGAAAGAGGTGCAGCAGGTCCGATTCGATCGCCTTCCAGGCGGGGTGGGCCTGCAGGCCGCGGAGCGCGAGGCGGCGCATCTCGACGAGCGCCGCGGTGCCGCCGGGGGCCATGTTGAGCCGGCGAAAGAGCTCCTGGCGCGGCGATTCGACCGCCTGCTGCAGCCGCACGAGGTTGTGCGGCGACGGGTCTTCGCGCCAGGCGTCGGCGGCGCGCCGCACCGCTTCGGGCGACGGCGAGAACGCCTCGGCGAGCAGGTCGAAGAACTGTTCCCGCGCACGCTCGTCGAGCGCGTGCCAGGCGTCGAGCGCTTCGCGCGCCGACGCAAGACCCGAGACCTCGCCGCGCTCGCCGAGCAGCGCCTGACAGAGCTCGAGCAGGCGCCGCGCGCGAGGGTCCGTCTGCGGGCGCCGGTCGCCGAGCAACCGGCGCAGGAACGACACCGCCCCCATCGGGGTTCAGGCCCCCGAGGCCGCGCGCGCCTCGGCGACGAGCCGCTCGGCCTCGGCCCCCGCGATACGCTCGATGTCGTCGCGGTACTTGAGCAGCACGCCGAGCGTGTGATTGACCGTCTCCGGATCGAGCGCGATGCGGTCGAGCGCGGCGAGGCAATTGGCCCAATCGATCGTTTCGGCGACCCCCGGCAGCTTGAAGAGATCCATCTTGCGCAGCCGCTGCACGAACGCGACCACCTCGCGCGAGAGCGCCGCGGCCGCGCGCGGCGCCTTGCGCCGCAGGATCTCCAGCTCGCGCGCGGCGTCCGGGTAGTCCACCCAGTAGTAGAAGCAGCGGCGCTTCACCGCGTCGTGGATCTCGCGCGTGCGGTTGGAGGTGAGCACCACCACCGGCGGCTCGGCGGCGGCGAGCGTACCGATCTCGGGGATGGTGATCTGCCAGTCGGAGAGCACCTCGAGCAGGTACGCCTCGAACGGCTCGTCGGTGCGGTCCAGTTCGTCGATGAGGAGCACGGGCGCGGCGCCCGGCTTTCCCTCCAGCGCGCGCGCGAGCGGCCGCTTGACGAGAAAGCGCTCGCCGTAGATGTCCTGCGCGAGTCGCTCGCGCGAACGCTCGCCCGCGGCCTCGGCGAGCCGGATCTCGATCATCTGGCGCGAGTAGTTCCACTCGTAGGCCGCCTGCGCGATGTCCAGGCCCTCGTAGCACTGCAGACGGATCAGCTCGCGGCCGAGGGTGGCGGCGAGCACTTTTGCGACCTCGGTCTTGCCGACGCCCGCCTCGCCCTCGAGAAAGAGCGGCCGCTGCATCGCGAGCGCGAGG
This sequence comes from Burkholderiales bacterium, assembly GCA_026416295.1. GTDB lineage: Bacteria > Pseudomonadota > Gammaproteobacteria > Burkholderiales > SG8-39 > RBG-16-66-20. The sequence goes on from JAOAFL010000138.1 coordinate 44,704, forward strand.
TACACCGCGGTCGCGAGGCTGCGGTCGGCGACGTAGTCCGCGCCGCCGAGCATCGCGAGCGTTTCGTCGATCGACTTCGGCAGCGGTCGCGGGGTCGGCATCGGGTTTCGCGGTGCAGAAAGCGCGCATTTTCCGGGATTTGGCGCACGCGCGCCACTGTGGCGCGGCGCAGGCGCGAAAAAAAGCCCGCGCCGCGCGCGGGCCTGCCTCCCCCGCTCCTCCTGAAAGCCGCGTTATTTCAGTGCCGCCTCCACCGCGCGCTTCGCCATCACGGTGACGAGGTGCGCCCGGTATTCGGCGCTCGCGTGCAGGTCGCTGTTCAGCCCCGCCGGACTCACCTTGATCGAGGCGACCGAGGCCGGATCGAACTTCGCCGCGAGCGCTTTTTCCATCTCGGTCTGGCGAAACACGCACGGCCCCGCGCCGGTGACCGCGACGCGCACGTTGCCGCCGCCGAAGTCGGCGACGAAGACGCCGACGATCGCGAAGCGCGACGCCGGATTCTTGAACTTCATGTAGGCCGCGCGCTGCGGGATCCGGAACTCGACCGCGGTGATGATCTCGCCCGGCGCGAGCGCCGTCTCGTAAAGCCCCTTGAAGAATGTGCCGACGTCGTGCCGACCCTTGTTCGTGTGGATCACGGCGTCCAGCGCGAGCACCGCGGCCGGGTAATCGGCCGCCGGGTCGTTGTTCGCGATCGAACCGCCGAGCGTGCCCATCGCGCGCACCTGGCGGTCGCCGATCATGCCGGCGAGCTGCGCGAGCGCCGGGATCGCCTTCTTCACCTCGGCCGATTCCGCCACCTCGGCGTGCCGCGTCATCGCGCCGATCGTGAGCGTGCGGCCGTCCGTCTTGATGCCCGCCAGATCCTTCAACGCGCCGAGATCGACGACGTCCGAGGGCGAGGCGAGCCGCAGCTTCATCGCCTGAACGAGCGATTGGCCGCCTGCGAGCAGCTTCGCCTCGGGCCGGGCGGCGAGCGCCGCCGCCTCCGCGAGGCTCGCCGGGCGGTGGTACTGGAATGCGCGCATGTGCGGTTCTCCTTTTCAGTGCGTGCGCAGCGCCCGCCACACCGTTTCCGGCGTGGCCGGCATCGGAAGGTCCTTGACGCCGAGCGCGTCGGTGATCGCGTTGATGAGCGCCGCGGGCGCCCCGATCGCGCCGGCCTCGCCGCAGCCCTTGACGCCCAGCGGATTGTGCGTGCACGGCGTCTCGCAGGTATCCACGACGAACGAGGGTACGTCGTCGGCGCGCGGAATGCAGTAGTCGAGGAACGAGCCCGTCAGAAGCTGGCCGCTTGCGTCGTAGCGGCACACCTCGGTGAGCGCCTGGCCGATGCCCTGCACGAGCCCGCCGTGCACTTGGCCCTCGACGATCATCGGGTTGATCACCTTGCCGAAATCGTCCACCGCGGTCCAGCGCTCGATCGTCACCTTGCCGGTCTCCGGGTCCACCTCGACCTCGCAGATGTAGGTGCCGGCCGGGAAGGTGAAGTTGGTCGGATCGTAGAACGCGTTCTCGTTCAGTCCCGGCTCGAGCTTGTCGAGCGGGTAATTGTGCGGAACGTACGCCGCGAACGCCACCTCGCCGAAGGTCTTCTGCCTGTCGGTGCCCTTCACGCGGAAGACGCCGCGCTCGTACTCGATGTCGGCCTCCGACGCTTCGAGCAGGTGCGCGGCGATTCTGCGCCCCTTGGCGATCACCTTGTCGAGCGCCTTCATGATCGCGGTGCCGCCCACGGCGATCGAGCGCGAGCCGTAGGTGCCCATGCCGAAGAGGACCTTCGAGGTATCGCCGTGCACGATGTCGACGTTTTCGATGGGGATGCCGAGCCGGTCGGCGACCACCTGCGCGAACGTCGTCTCGTGCCCCTGCCCGTGCGAGTGCGACCCGGTGAACACGGTGACCGTGCCGGTCGGATGCACGCGGATCTCGCCCGCCTCGAACAGCCCCGCGCGGGCACCGAGCGAGCCGGCGACCGCCGAGGGCGCGATGCCGCAGGCCTCGATGTAGCACGCGTAGCCGAGCCCGCGGCGCCTGCCCTTCGCTTCGGACGCCTTCCTGCGGGCGGCGAAGCCCGCGACGTCGGCGAGCTTCTGCGCTTTTTCGAGCGTCGCGTGGTAGTTGCCGGTGTCGTAGACGAGCGCGACCGGCGTCTGATAGGGGAACTGCGTGATGAAGTTGCGCCGGCGGATCTCCGCAGGGTCCATTTTCAGCTCGCGCGCCGCGGTCTCGACGAGCCGCTCGACGACGTAGGTCGCCTCCGGCCGCCCGGCACCGCGGTAGGCGTCCACCGGCGCGGTGTTCGTGAATACCGCAGTCACCTCGCAGTGAATGGCGGGTGTGGTGTACTGCCCGGCGAGCAGCGTCGCATAAAGGATCGTCGGAATGCAGGAGGCGAAGGTGGAGAGATACGCCCCGAGGTTGGCGGTCGTGCGAACGCGCAGCGCGAGGAACTTGCCGTCCCGATCGAGCGCCAGTTCGGCGACCGTGTGGTGGTCGCGCCCGTGCGCGTCCGAGAGATAGGACTCCGAGCGCTCGGCGGTCCACTTGACCGGGCGGTTGAGCTGCTTCGCCGCCCAGGTGACCACCACGTCCTCGGCGTAGAGGTAGATCTTCGAGCCGAAGCCGCCGCCGACGTCGGGCGCGACCACCCGCACCTTGTGCTCGGGCAGCCCCATCACGAAGGCGGTCATCAGCAGCCGCTCGACGTGCGGGTTCTGGTTGGCGACGTAGAGCGTGTAGCTGTCCTCGGCGCGCGAGTAGACCGCGTTCGCCGCGCGCGGCTCGATCGCGTTCGGGACCAGCCGGTTGTTGACGAATTCGAGCCGCGTCACGTGCGCCGCTTTCGCAAACGCCGCATCGACCGCCGCCTTGTCGCCGAGCGCCCAGACGTAGCAGGTGTTGTCCGGGGCGATGTCGTGGATGACGGGCGCGCCCGGCGCGCGCGCTTTCGTCGCGTCGGTCACCGCGGCAAGCGGCTCGTAGTCCACCTCGACCAGTTCCGCCGCATCGCGCGCCTGCGCCGCGGTCTCGGCGACGACCACGGCGACCCGCTCGCCGACGAAACGCACCTTGCCCTGCGCAAGGACCGGATACGGCGGCTCCTTCATCGGCTGGCCGTTCACGTCCGTGATCAGCCAGCCGCAGGGCAGCGTCCCGAGTTTCGCTGCGGCGATGTCCTCGCCGGTGTAGACGGCGAGCACCCCGGGGGCGCGCCTTGCGCGCTCGGTGCGGATCGCCTTGATGCGCGCGTGCGCGTGCGGCGAGCGCACGAACACGGCGTAGGTCTGGCCGGGCAGCGTGACGTCGTCGGTGTACTGGCCCGCGCCGGTGAGAAAGCGGTAGTCCTCTTTTCTCGGGATCCGCGCGCCGATGAGCGGTGCGTTCATGGCGTCCTCCTCATTTTGCGGCGGCCATCGCGCGCGCGCCCGCGGCGATGGACTTGACGATGTTGTGGTAGCCGGTGCAGCGGCAGAGGTTTCCCTCGAGCGCCTCGCGGATCTCCTGCTCGGTAGGGTTGGGATTGCGGCGCGCGAAATCGATCGCGTTCATCACCATCCCGGGCGTACAGAAGCCGCATTGCAGGCCATGGTGCTCCTTGAACGCCGCCTGCATCGGGTGAAGCGTGCCGTCCGGTGCGGCCACGCCCTCGATCGTGGTGATGTCGGCGCCCTCGGCCTGCATCGCGAGGATCGAGCAGGACTTCACCGCGCGGCCGTTCATGATCACGGTGCAGGCGCCGCACTGCGCGGTGTCGCAGCCGACGTGCGTTCCGGTGAGCCGCAGGTGTTCGCGGATGAAGGTGACGAGAAGCGTGCGTTCCTCCATCTCGCCGGATACCGCTTTGCCGTTCACCTTCATGGAAACTCTGACCGCCATGGCGCCTCCTCGCGAGTGTCGATGTTGTCTGCTTCTTCGGGGAGCCGAATGCTAGCGAAGCGGCCTTATGGCGGCAATGTTGCGCCGCGCAAACGCCGCCCCGGGGGCAGGGTCCTGAAAGCTTTGCGCAAGGCGCGCGACAAGCGGCGCGACTACGCTGCCCGGCCCCGATGCTTCGTCGCTGCCTCGCCGTTTTGCTCGCCGCCTCGACCGGCATCGCCTGCGCGCGCGATCTGACGCTCGCGGAAGCCGAGCGGATGCTCGTCGCGCGCAACCCGGAGCTGCTCGCCGCGCGGCGCGCGGTGGAAGCGGCCGGCGCCCAGCGGCTGATCGCCGCGGCGCGACCGAACCCGATCGTCTCGGTCGCCGCAAGCGGCGTCTCGGTGTCGCCGGAGGCGGTCGGCCCGGGGCCGATGCGCACGCAGCGGCTCGACACGACGCTTCGCATCGAGCGGCTGCTCGAGCGCGGCAACAAGCGCGAGCTGCGCATGGACGCGGCCGAGGGGCTGGAAAGCGCCGCGCGCAGCGACGCGCTCGAGGTGCTGCGCGGCCAGCTCGCGCAGCTGCGCGCCGCCTACTACGACCTGCGCCAGGCGCAGGAGAAAGCCGCACTTCTCGACGAGCTCGCGCAGCTCTTCGAGCGCACGCTCGCGGCTGCCCGCGCGCGGCTTGCGGCGGGCGATCTCGCCGAAGCCGACTTCGCCAAGGTGCAGGTCGACGTCGAGCGCGCGCAGAACGAGGCGCGCGCGGCGCAGGCCGAGCTTGCGCGCGCGCGCTTTGCGCTCGCGTACCTGATCGGCGAAGAGCGCGCGCCGGCGGCGCTGCGGGCGGCCGACGACTGGCCAGCGCCCGAGCCGCCCGATCCGGCGGTGCTCGAGCGCGCGGTCGAATCGCGCCCGGATGTGGCCGCCGCGCGCGCGCGCGTCGCTGCCGCGGAGAAACTGCGCGACCTCGCGCGCAGCCTGCGCACGCGCGACCTCACGGTCGGCGCGCAGCTCTACCGGTTTCCGGCCTCGCCGGCGTCCTACGCGATCGGCGTCGGCGTCTCGTTTCCGCTTTTTACCGGCTACGACTACGGGGGCGACATCCGGCGCGCCGAGGTCGAGCGCGACGCCGCGCTCGATGCGCTCGCGAAGGCGCGCGCGGCGGCGCGCAACGACATCGGCCGCGCCGAGGCGGCGCTCGCCTCGGCCGCCGAGCGGCTCGCGCGCTACGACCGCGCGCTGCTCGCGGCCGCCGAGCGCAGCGCGCAGGCGGCCGAGTTCGCGTTCTCGCGCGGTGCGAGCTCGGTGCTCGAGGTGCTCGAGGCGCGCCGCACGCTGCGTGCGGTGCGGCTCGAGGCGCTCGCCGCCCGCGCCGATCACGCGAGGGCCCTCGTCGCCTGGCGCGCGGCGACGGCCACCGTCGAAACGCTGGAGTCGGCCCTGTGATCAGCGGGGCGGCGCGACTCGCGCGCTGCGCGCTGATCGGTGCGCTCGGCCTTGCCGCCTGCGGGGAGCCGGAACAGAAGACGACGATCGCGCAGCCGCGCATCGAGGGCCAGACCGTGGTCTTTGCGCCCGGAAGCCCGCAGATCGCCTCGCTCGCGCTCGCCCCGGTCGAGCCGCGGCGCGAGGCGGTACTGCGCTTTCCCGGGCGCCTCGTCTGGGACGAGGACCGTACGGTGCGCGTCTTCAGCCCGCTCGGCGGACGCGTCACCGCGATCGCGGTGCGCGCGGGCGATCGCGTGCGCGCCGGCGACACGCTCGCCGTCGTCGCCTCGCCCGAGCTCGGCGCGGCGCAGGCCGAGGCGCGCAAGGCCGCCGAAGACGAGGCGCTCGCGCGGCGCAACCTCGCGCGCATCGAGGAGCTGCACGCCGCGGGCGTCTCGCCGGCGAAAGATCTGCTCGCCGCGCGTGCCGAGGCCGCGCGCGCCGCCGCCGAGCACGAGCGCTCGCTCGCGCGCCTGCGCCTCTACGGCGCATCGGCGCGCGCGGTCGATCAGCGCTTTGCGCTCGCTGCGCCGATCGGCGGCGTCGTCGTCGAGCGAAACCTCAACCCCGGCCAGGAGCTGCGGCCCGAGGGACAGCCCGAGAAGGGCCTTTTCGTGATCTCCGACCCGAGCCGCCTCTGGTTCGTGCTCGACGTCGCCGAGGCCGACGTCGGGGCGGTGCGGGTCGGCGCGCAGGTCGCGCTGCGCGCGACGCTGCTCGGCGAGGAGGCGCTCCTCGGGCGCATCGCCGCGATCGCCGATTTCGTCGATCCGCAGACGCGCACGGTCAAGGTGCGGGGGACGGTCGAAAACCCCGAGCGGCGCGCGAAAGCCGAGATGTTCGTCGCCGCCGAGCTGCGCGTTCCGGCCGCCGGCGGGTTCCTCGTGCCCTCGCGCGCGGTGTACCTGCGCGGCGAGCAGCACTACGTGTTCGTCGAGGCAGGCGAAGGCCGCTACGAGCGTCGCCGGGTGCGGCTCGGGCCATCGACGAACGGCCATCAGGTCGTGCTCGCGGGGCTCGCGCCCGGGGACCGCGTGGTGGTGGACGGCAACCTGCTCCTTGAGCGGCTGCTCGCGGCGAAGGACTGAGGTGATCAAGCGCATCGTCGCGTTCGCGCTCGACCAGCCGCTCTTCGTCGTGCTGGGCGTGATCCTTTTCGTCGGCGCCGGCATCGCGGCGTTCAGCCGCCTGCCGGTCGAGGCGTTTCCCGACGTCACCGACACGCAGGTGACGGTGATCTCGCTCTACCCCGGACGCGCCGCCGAGGAGGTGGAAAAGCAGGTGACGATCCCGCTCGAGGTCGCCCTCTCGGGGCTGCCGGGCGCGGTGCGCATGTTCGTGCACACGCAGTTCGGGCTGTCGTTCCTGATCATCACCTTCGACGACGGCGTGAACGGCTATTTCGCCCGCCAGCAGGTCGTCGAACGGCTGCGCGAGGTGGAGCTGCCGCCGGGGGTGCATTCGGAGCTCGCGCCGTTTTCCACCGCGATCGGCGAGATCTACCGCTATCGCCTGCGCGGCCACGGGGTCGGGCCGCGCGAGCTGCGCACCTATCAGGACTGGGTGGTGCAGCGCAGCCTCAAGCAGGTGCCCGGGGTCGCCGACGTGGTGAGCCTCGGGGGCCTCGTCAAGCAGTACGAGGTGCGCCCGGACCTCGCGCGCATGCGCGACTACCGCATCACGCTCGCGCAGCTCGCGCAGGCGATCGAGCGCGGCAACCAGAACGCCGGCGGAAGCTACATCGAGCAGGGACGCCAGCAGTACCTCATCCGCGGGATCGGCCTCTTTCACGGCCCGGAGGACATCGCCCACGTCGTCGTCGCCGAGCGCGGCGGCACGCCGATTCTCGTACGCGACATCGCGCGCGTCGAGGTCGGCGCGGTGCCGCGCCAGGGCGTCGCGGGCGAAGACGACGAGGACGACGTGGTGACCGGCGTGGTGCTGATGCGCCGCGGCGAGAACCCGTCGGACGTGCTCAAGCGCGTGCGCGAGCGGGTCGACAGCCTGAACCGCGGCGGGCTGCCGGCGGGCGTGAGGATCGAGCCGATCTACGACCGCACCTGGCTGATCGGCCGGACGCTGAAGACCGTGTTCACGAACCTTCTCGAGGGAGCCCTGCTCGTCTCGATCGTGCTGTGGCTCTTCCTCGGCAACTTCCGCGCTGCGGCGATCGTCGCGCTGACGATGCCGCTCGCGCTTCTGGCCACCTTCCTCGGGCTCACCTGGATCGGCATCCCGGCGAACCTGCTCTCGCTCGGCGCGATGGACTTCGGGATCATCGTGGACGGCGCGGTGATCGTGGTCGAGAACGTGTTCCGCCGGCTCGCCGAGGCGAGCCACGGGCACAAGGTCCTTTCCGAGACCCGGCGCCGGCACCTCGTCCTCGACGCCGCGGTCGAGGTGGGGCGGCCGACCCTTTTTTCGATGCTGATCATCATCGCCGCGCACATCCCGATCTTCACGCTGACGCGCCACGAAGGCCGCATCTTCGCGCCGATGGCCTACTCGGTCGTCTCGGCGCTGGTCGGCGCGCTCGTGCTCTCGCTCACGCTCGTGCCGCTGCTCTGCGCCGTGCTGCTCAGGCGCAACCTGCCCGAACGCGAGAACGCCCTCGTGCTCGCGGCGCGGCGTGCCTACGCGCCGGCGCTGCGCTGGGCGCTCGCGCACCGGCGCACGGTGCTCGCGCTCGCGGTCGCGGCGCTCGCCGCGAGCCTCGCGCTCGTGCCGCGCCTCGGCACCGAGTTCCTGCCGGAACTGAACGAGGGCGCGGTATGGGTGAACGTCACCCTGCCCACCAGCGTCTCGGTATCCGAGGCGCAGGAAATGGCGGGCAAGATCCGCGCCGCGATCCGCCGGTTTCCCGAGGTCGCGCGGGTGAACTCGAAGGTCGGCCGCCCCGAGGACGGCACCGACCCGAAGCTCATCAACATGGCCGAGTTCCTCGTGGACCTGAAGCCCGAATCCGAATGGAAGCGCGGCGTGGACAAGGCGCGGCTGCTGCGCGAGATCGAGGCCGAGATCGTCAAGCTGCCGGGCGTCGCGCCGACGTTTTCGCAGCCGATCCGCGACAACGTGCTCGAGTCCATCTCGCAGATCGACGGGCAGATCGTGATCAAGGTGTTCGGCGAGGACCTCGAGACGCTGCGCGAACTCGCGCTCGCGGTGCTGCGCGAGGTGCAGGACGTGCCCGGGGTCGCGCGCGCGTTCGTGGACCGCCTGGGCGAGCTGCCGCAGATCCAGGTGCGGGTGGATCGCGCGCGCGCGGCGCGCTACGGGCTGAACGTCGCCGACATCCAGGACGTGATCGAGACCGCGCTCGGCGGCAAGCAGGTGACGCAGATCTGGGAGGGCGAGCAGCGCTTCGGCGTCGCGGTGCGGCTGGAGGAGACCGAACGCACGCTGACGCGCATCGAGGGGCTGCTCGTCGCGACCCCGACGGGCGCCTACGTGCCGCTGTCGGAGGTGGCGAGCTTTCGTACCGTCGGCGGGATGATGAACATCGCGCGCGAGAACGGCCGACGCGTGCTCGCCGTCGGCGTCTTCATCCGCGGCCGCGACATGGGCGGGGTGGTCGCCGACATGCAGGCGCGCGTCGGCCGGCACGTGCCGCTGCCCGAGGGCTACACGATCACCTGGTCGGGCGAGTTCGAGAACCAGGAGCGCGCGATGGCGCGCCTGTCGGTGATCGTTCCGGTCTCGATCCTCGTCATCTTCCTGCTGCTCTTCGACGCGTTCAAGTCGTTCCGCAACGCGCTCCTCATCGTCGCGAACATTCCGTTCTCGGTGATCGGCGGCATCCTCGCCCTGTGGGCGACCGGGATCTATCTCTCGGTGTCGGCGGCGATCGGCTTCATCGCGCTGTTCGGCCAGGCGGTGCTGAACGGCGTGGTGATGGTGTCGCTCTTCAACGAGCTGCGCAATCACGGCGCCTCGCCCGAGGAGGCGGTGCTGCAGGGCGCGCTCACGCGGCTGCGCACGGTGCTGATGACGGCGCTCCTTGCCTCGCTGGGACTGCTGCCGATGGCGCTTTCGACCGGCATCGGCGCCGAGACGCAGAAGCCGCTCGCGGTGGTGGTGATCGGCGGGCTCGTCTCGGCGACGCTGCTCGTGCTTTTCGTGCTGCCCGTGCTCTACGTGATGATGGCGGGCTGGCGCGGCCGGCGGCGCGCGCAGGCCGCATGAACCGCGCGGCGAAAGCCCGCCGCAAGCCGCATGCAAGGCTCCCGACAGCCCGCCGAGGCATGCTCGCGCCGGTCATGGCGCTCGTTCCCTGAGTTCTGCGAGCCGTTCGCCGGGTCCTTCCTCCGCCCGGCGGGCGCTCCCCGAGCCCGCGCTTGCGCGGGCTCTTTTTTTTCGTCGCCGCGCGCGCGGCAGGGGGCGACGGCGTCGAGCGCCGGCCGGTACGCGGCCGTGTCGAGACCGAGCAGGCCGGCGACGGTGTGAAACAGATGGTCGTGGCTGAGGGGCGTTGCGCGCCGCTCGCGCAGGCAGTCGAGGTCGACCGCGCGCGCCGAGGCGGCGCGCGGCGCAAGCCACAGGATCATCGGCACGTGCGTCTGTTCGCGCGGCGCGATCGCGAGCGGCAGGCCGTGCAGGAACACGTTTCCCTCGCCGAGCGATTCGCCGTGGTCCGACACGTAGAGGAGCATCGGGTCGTAGTCCTCGCTCTGGCGCTCGAGCCAGGCGATCGTGCGCGCGAGCACGCGGTCGGTATAGACGATCGAGTTGTCGTAGGCGTTCACGATCGCGGCGGTGTCGCAGCGCGCGAGCGCGTTCGTCGCGCACTCGGGCTGGAAAGGCTTCGCGTCCGCCGGCGAGCGGCGGAAATAGGCCGGACCGTGGCTGCCGATCTGGTGCAGCACGAGCAGCACGCCGCGCGCGCGCCGCTCGGGCGCGAGCGCGGCAAGGCGCGCCTGCAGCCCCTCGAGGAGCGCTTCGTCGAGGCACTCGCCGTCGGCGCACAGGTGCGCCGCGACCGGGCCGGCGCCGGGCGCCGGCTCGCGCGTGCTCGCGTGCGGGACGCGATCGCACACGCCTTTGCAGCCGGCCTGGTTGTCCACCCACAGCACCGCCAGCCCGGCGCGCTGCGCGAGGTCGAGCAGGTTCTCGTGTTCGCGCTCGCGCCGCGCGAACGCATCGCGTCCGAGGGGCGAGAACATGCAGGGCAGCGAGGCGGCGGTGCTCGTTGCGCAGGCGGTCACGTCGGAGAAGCTGACGACCGGCAGGCGCGCGAGCGCCGGGTTGGTGTTGCGCGCGTAGCCGTTCAGCGAAAAATGATCGGCGCGCGCGGTTTCGCCGACGACGAGCGCAAGCAGCGGCGGCCGCGCGCCGCGGGGCAGGGGGGCGAG
>JAOAFL010000102.1 GCA_026416295.1 Burkholderiales bacterium
CCTTGAGCCGCGCCTGCTCGCGAAACCGCTCGGCCTGGTCCTCCGGGTCGTTCAATTCCGAAAAACCGTTCGCGATCTCCTTTGCGTCTATGAACAGCTCGAAGCGATCGGCGACTTCGGGATCGGCGTCGTTCCTTCGCGCAAGCGGCGAAACCTCGGCCGGAAACTCGGTGACAAAGGTCGGCTCGACGAGGTGCTTTTCGGCCACCGTCTCGAAGAGCACGAGCTGCAGCGACCCCCAGCCCTGCTCGGCGGTGTGCGGCACACCGAGGGCGTCCAGCTTTCGCGCGAGGAACGCGCGGTCGCGCAGGTCCGCGGTCCGGCACTCGGCATCGCCGTATTTTCGGATCGCCTCCGGGATCGAAATGCGCGCGAACGGCCGCCCGAAGTCGAGCGCGCGCCCCTGATACGTCACCTGCGTCCTTCCGAGCGCTGCCTGCGCCGCATGGCGAACGAGCCTCTCGGTGTGCGCGATCATGTACTCGCAGTCCTCGTAGGCGCAGTACCACTCCATCATCGTGAACTCGGGGTTGTGCTTGGTCGAGATCCCCTCGTTCCGGAAGTTGCGGTTGATCTCGAAGACGCGCTCCATGCCGCCCACGACCAGCCGCTTGAGGTAGAGCTCGGGCGCGATCCGAAGGTAAAGGTCCATGTCGAGCGCGTTGTGGTGCGTGCGAAACGGCCGCGCGACCGCCCCGCCCGGGATCGGCTGCATCCTCGGCGTCTCGACCTCCAGATACCCGTCCGCCGCCATCGCCTCGCGCAGCGCCTGCACCACCTTCGAGCGGATCTCGAAGACGCGGCGCGTCTCGGGGTTTACGATCAGGTCCACGTAGCGCAGGCGGTACCGAAGCTCGTGGTCGGCAAGGCCGTGGAACTTCTCCGGCAGCGGCCGAAGCGACTTGACGAGCAGCCGAAGCTTCTTCGCGAGCACCGTCAGTTCGCCGGTCTTCGTGCGAAAGAGCGTGCCTTCCACCCCGACGATGTCGCCGAGGTCCCAGTGCTTGAACTGCTCGTGAACCTCGGCGCCGGTGGCGTCGTTCGTCACGTAGATCTGGATGCGGCCGGTGCCGTCCTGGAGCGTCGCGAAGCTCGCGCGGCCCATCACGCGCTTCAGCATCATGCGGCCGGCGATCGCGCAGCCGACCGCCTCGGCTTCCAGCGCCTCGCGCGTTTTCGCGCCGTGCGCCGCGTGCAGGCTCGCGGCAGTGTCCCGGCGCCGGAAGTCGTTCGGAAACGCGACGCCTTTTGCGCGCAGCGCGGCGAGCTTTGCGCGCCGCTCCTCGACGAGCTTGTTCGTTTCCTCGGTCATTGCACGCCTTGCTTGAGGCTCGCGGTGATGAAGTCGTCGAGGTCGCCATCGAGCACCGCCTGCGTGGCGCCCTTCTCGACTCCGGTGCGCAGGTCCTTGATGCGCGACTGGTCGAGCACGTACGAGCGGATCTGGTGGCCCCATTCGATGTCGGTCTTCGCCGCCTCGAGCTTCGCCTGCTCGGCGGTACGCTTTCTGAGCTCCAGCTCGTAGAGGCGCGAGCGCAGCATCGCCATGCAGGCGGCGCGGTTGCGGTGCTGCGAGCGGTCGCTCTGGCTCTGCACCACGATGCCGGTCGGAAGGTGCGTGATGCGCACCGCCGACTCCGTCTTGTTGACGTGCTGGCCGCCTGCGCCCGAGGCGCGAAAGACGTCAATGCGCAGGTCGGCCGGGTTGATCTCGACCTCGATCGTGTCGTCCACCTCGGGATACACGAACACGCTCGCGAACGAGGTGTGGCGGCGCGCGTTCGCGTCGAACGGCGACTTGCGGACGAGCCGGTGAACGCCGGTTTCGGTGCGCAAATGCCCGTAGGCGTAGTCGCCGACGAAGCGGATCGTGCAGCTCTTGATGCCGGCCACCTCGCCCTCGGTGCGCTCGAGGATCTCGGCTTCGAACCCTTTGCGGTCCGCGTACTTGAGGTACATGCGCTCGAGCATCGCCGCCCAGTCCTGCGCCTCGGTGCCGCCCGCGCCCGCCTGGATGTCCATGAAGCAGTTGTTCGGGTCGAGCGGATTGGAGAACATGCGGCGGAATTCGAGGGCGGCGACTTCGCGCGCAAGGCGCTCGGCGTCGGCGCCGACGGCATCCAGCGCGGCCGCGTCGCCCTCCGCGCGCGCGAGCTCGAGGAGCTCCGCCGCATCGGCGACGCCTGCGTCCACGCGCAGAAGCGTGCCGACGACCGCTTCGAGCGCCTTTTTCTCTTTTCCGAGTTCCTGCGCGCGCTGCGGGTTGTCCCACAGGCGGGGATCGGCGAGCGCGCGTTCTATCTCCGCAAGGCGCGCGCGCTTTGCGTCGAAGTCAAAGATACCTCCGCAGCTCGGCCGACCGGCCGCGCAGGTCGGCGAGCAGGGTGGCGATCTGGTTCGCGCGTTCAAGCTCCATGGCCGCGCGGATTATAAGGGCACACTCCGGTGGTCAGCGTTCGGGAGGCAGTCGAAGCGTCCTGACCGGAGCTCGGATACCGGCCTCGGCGAGGCGTCGAGATTCGCCATCGGTCGGCCGCAAATACACCTTTCCGGATGCGATCCAGCACCAGTCACCTCTCTGGACGAAGCCGCGCAAGCCGCGCCGCTCGAGCGTCCGGATGGCGGCGTCTCGTTTTTCGATGACGGTCCGAACTTCGGACGCAGTGGCTGGATGCACTTCGACACCGAAGGTGCGCTCTCTCTGCTCCGCGATGAGCACGAGATAGTCCCATCGCCGCTCTCGAGCCGCTCCGTCGGCCTCCGCCTCGAGATCGAGGCTGCAGGCCCAGCGGTATCCGGTCGCCACTTGAAGCCGGCGCCGGTCGCGGTGGCGCACCGCGCGCAGGCCGTCGAGTACGCCAGCGAACGCTTGACGCAGTCGAGCTGAGGGGGATTCGACCCTCGACGCGGCCATCGCAGCCCGCGTCACCCTGCTGCGTGCCGCGCGACCACGTCTCCGATCACGCTGCTGTGCGACGTCAACCCGCCCCAACCGGCCATCGTGCGGTCGGAAGACGCCGGATCCAGTTCGCTGATGTCGCGAGAAACGACGTAGCGCCCTCGAAAATCGAGGGCGAACACCCGATAGCGCTTGCGCAGGGCGGCTTCCGCCATGCGCACCTCGCCGCCGGCATTCGCCCGGGTGACGCCGGAGATGCCGAAGATCTCCAGCAGCTCTTTCCAGGAATCCCGCTCGAGGTGCCGGATCGCCCAGACGACATCGAGCACCAAGGGGGAGTGCGTGGACATCGCGACCCTGTAGCCGCGCGACATGAGATCGAGTACGAGCAGCATGAGGGCCATGATGCCGTTCGGATGAAGGCCCATCTCGGCCTCTTCGAGGATCACCCAATCGATCTCCCTTCGCCGCGTCATCGCGCCGGCCGGCAGGAGGGGATACAGCCCGACGAGCAGCGGGACGAACTCCCGCTGACCTGCGGTCCATGCCATGTACGAAAGCCTGATCGCGCGAGGGTAGTGAAGTTTCAGCCGTCGCTCAGCGCCCTCTGCGACCTCGCGCAGGGCGGCGCCTCGGAAGATCGCCTCGGCGATCTTCTCTCGTACGCGTCCTTTGAGCCGCTTCGCCTGCGGAAACAGCGTGTCCCGGCCGCTGTCCAGCAACACGCTGCGAACGTTTTCGCTGAACTGTCTGACGACGTACGGAGTCTCGGGCCGAAATTGCTGGAAGGTGGGCGGATGGCCGCCGGAAAGGACGAGCGTCCGATGGGCAGGAACGTAGTGAACGCGCTCTTCGCCTTTTCTGGCTTTGGCGAGAATGCGGCGCGGGTGAACGCGCCGTCCTCTCCAGCGCACCCGCGTCGTCTCGCGCCAGATGCGTTCCATCCCTTCTCCGAAGTAGCGGGCGAGAAAATCCTGCGTCTCATTCACGACGAGCCCGTAGTCGCGCATGCGACGGGCGATGTACCTTCCGTCCAGCGCGAGTTTGAGGGTCTGAAGGACCAGGCTTTTCCCGGCCGCCTGCGGGCCGACGAGTACCGTAAGGTCGCCGAGCTCGACGCTCGCGTGCCGAATGTGGGCGAGATTTTCGATGTCGAGACGCATCGCGGCGGCGACGCTACACCTTCTTCGCGGTGTACTCGTCGGCGATCTTGTCGTCGAAGAACGCCGTCGGGTTCGGCGCCGCCATGAAGCGACGGTACACCTCGGGATAGACCTTCGAGTACTGGAACACCTGCCCGTTCGAGAACTCGACTTCCAGCGTCAGCGTCTTTTCGTCGTAGCCGACCGAGCGGATGCGCGAGGAGTTGACGCGCTTTCTTTGCATCTACGCCTCCGAGACGCGCACCGGGTCTCCGGCGCGCACCTTCGCGAGCGCCGAGAAGTCGCCGGCGATGCGGCCGACGAGGTTGCAGCGGGCGGCGAGCTTTGGCCGCTCGTCGGTCGAAATCGGCGTTCTGCCGAAGGGCAGCGCGATCGCGCGCCCCTCGGTCCAGAAGCACACGGTGCCCGGCTCGACCACCTGCTCGGCGTCCGGCTCGAGCGACGCCGCGACCGGCGCGGCGAAGTACACCTCCTCGCCCCAGGTCTGCGCGCGGCTCTCGAAGGGGGCCGCCGCGAGGATCGCGCGCGCGGTCGCGGTGTCGCGCAGCTCGACTTCGAGCCGCACCGCGCCCGCTTCGATGCGCAGCCGCTTCACCGCAAGGCGACCGCGCTCCAGGCGGCCGCCTTCAGCCCCGGCCCCTCGACCGTGCCCTCGATCGTGCCGCCCTTCACCGTCCCGGTGAACTCGTAGTTGCGGCCGGCGGCGAAGAGCCGGAAGGAGAGCCGCTCGCCGCGCAGCCTCCCTTCCTCGATCGCGGCGTCGCGCCCGCCGATCCGCGCGGTGCCGGCGACGCGGGTGATCTGCTGGTTGAACGTGAAGCGCACCGGCTCGCGGGAGAGCGCGGAAGGCAGCGTCGCGGTCCACGCCGGCGCAAGCTTCGCCGGCACCACGTAGAGGTAGATGAGCGTGGTCGTGACGCCGCTGATCGCGACCTTGTCCTCCAGGTCCATCTGCACGTACTTCTCCGGGATCCAGCCCTCGAGCGGATAGTCGTGCGAGATGACGCGGGTGCCGGGCCGGAGCTCGCGCAGCAGCTTGTCCTTCAGCATGTTCACCGTGTTCGGCAGCAGGTACATCGTGAGCACGGTCGCCTGCGAGATGTCGGTCTTGAACAGGTCGGCGTTCACGAACTTCACGCGGTCGGCGACGCCCTGCTGGCGCGCGGCCTCGTTCGAGAGCGCGACCAGCTCTTCCTTGATCTCGACGCCCATGCCGCGCGCGCCGAACACCTTCGCCGCGGTGAGCACGATCCGCCCGTCGCCTGAGCCGAGATCGATCACGAAGTCCTTCGGGCCGACCTCGGCGAGCTTCAGCATGTCGGAGACGACGCTCTGCGGCGAGGGCACGTACGGGCCGGCGTCGATCGTTTCCTTCGCGAACGCACGCGGCGCGACCGGGACGGCCGCGACCGCCGCGACCAGAAAGACTCGGAGGAGGATTTTCAGGTGGCGCATTCGGCGTACTCCAGGTTGAGCTGAACGCTTCTCAGACCGTTGAACTCGTTCACGCCGAGGCGATACGCGGCGCGGATCGAGGCGGGGAGGAACGCGGGCGAATTGAAGCGCATCGCCTCGAGCCGCAGGCCGTCCTTGACGAGCTTCAGCCTCAGGTGCCGCTCGCCCACGACGCGCTGCTGTTCGACCGCGAATGTATCGCAGAAGAGCGGCTGCGGAAAGCCCGCGCCCCAGATCTGGGCCTCGAGCATCTGCGCGACTTCGAGCGAGAGGTAGGCCGGCTCCAGTTCCCCGTCGGTCTCGAGCACCCCCGTGCGGGCCGCCTCCGGCAGCATCTGCGGGGCGGCGCGCTCGAACGCCTCGGCGAAGCGGTCGAAGTCGCGCTCGCGGATCGCGACGCCGGCCGCCTGCGCATGCCCGCCGAAGCGCAGCACGAGCCCCGGCTCGCGCTTGGCGACGAGGTCGAGGCAGTCGCGCAGATTCAGTCCCGGCACCGAGCGGCCCGAGCCGCGCAGCTCGTCTTCGCCTGCGCGCGCAAAGCACACCACCGGCCGGTGCGCGCGCTCGCGCACGCGCGCGGCGATCAGGCCGACGACGCCCGCATGCCAGCCCGGCCGGTAGAACGCGAGCGCGGTGCCCGGGCTTCCGGCGAGCGCCTCCAGATCGGCGAGCGCCTCCTCGAGCATCCCCGCTTCGATCCGCTGGCGCTCGCGGTTCAAGCGATCGAGCTCGCGGGCGCAGTTGGCCGCGCGCGCCGGATCGTCGGTGACGAGGCACTCGATGCCGAGCGACATGTCGGCGAGTCGCCCGGCGGCGTTCAGCCTCGGGCCGACGACGAAGCCGAGGTCGAAGCAGCTCGCGCGCGCCGGATCGCGCCCGGCGGCGTGCATCAGCGCGACGATGCCCGGCTTTGCGGCGCCGGCGCGAATGCGCTTCAGGCCCTGGGCGACGAGGATGCGGTTATTCGCATCGAGCGGCACGACGTCGGCGACCGTGCCGAGCGCGACGAGGTCGGTGAGCGCGGCGAGGTTCGGCTCTTCGCGTCCCGCGAACGCGCCGCGGCGGCGAAGCTCCGCGCGCAGCGCGAGCATCACGTAGAACATGACGCCGACGCCGGCGATCGCTTTCGACGGAAACGGGCAACCGGGACGGTTGGGGTTCACGATGCAATCGGCCGGCGGAAGCTCCGCCCCCGGAAGGTGATGGTCGGTCACGAGCACGCCGAGCCCGAGTTTCTTCGCCCGCGCCACGCCCTCGACGCTCGCGATGCCGTTGTCCACGGTGATCAGCAGGTCCGGCCCCCGCTCGGCGGCCAGATCGACGAGCGCGGGCGAAAGCCCGTAGCCGAGCGTCATGCGGTCGGGCACGAGGTAGTCCACCCGTGCGCCGAAGGCGCGCAGCGCCCGCAGCCCGAGCGCGCACGCGGTCGCGCCGTCGGCGTCGTAGTCGCCGACGATGAGAAGCCGCCTGCCCGCCGCGATCGCGTCGGCAAGGAGCGCCGCCGCGCGCTCGCAATCGAGCATCGCCGCAGGCGGCGCAAGTCGGGCGAAGTCGTGCGCGAGCTCCGCGGGCGAGCCGACGTTGCGCGCGGCGTAAAGGCGCGCAAGCAGCGGATGCAGGCCGGCGGCGAGCAGCCGCTGCGCGGCGGCGTGCGGCACGCGCCGGGTGACGAGTCTCATCGCGTCGCCCTCATGTCTCGTACGTCGCGAGCGGCCGCGGCCTGCGCCAGAAGCGGCGCAGGTCGCCGCGCACGGTCTCGAACGCGCAACCGGCCTCCGGCACGTGCACCGTCACCATGCCGACGCGCTCGGCGCGCAGCGCGGCAAGGAGCGGCGCGAACCAGTCGCGCTCGAGCGCTTCCGCCGCGGCGGCGAGGCGCTGCGCGTCGCCGAGCGCCTGCGCCGCAGAGAGCGCGTCGAGCACCAGCAGGTGGCGGCCGGAGGCCGGGGCGTGCGCGAGCCATTCGCGGGCGCCCTCGGGCACGGCGCGATGGCGCATGCCGGCGAGCCTCGCAAGACCCGCGAGCGCCGGATCCGCGGCGGTGACCGACTCCCACGGCCCGCGGGCTTCGCGCGGCAGCCGGCCCGCGCCCCAGAACCAGAGGCTGTTCACCGGCAGCTCGCGCGCGGCGTTCACCGGGTGCTCGTGAAGCAGCATCTGCACCTCGTTCAACAGCGCGATCCAGCGCGCGGCGTCGGCGCCGGCGGGCAGGTTCGCCTGCACGTCGCACCCTGCGAGTTCGAGCGGCGAGCGCGCACGCAGCGCGGCCCCCTCCGGCGCGCGCAGCGCCCATTGCCCGGGGCCCGCGAGCACGAACTCCAACGCGCCGGCGAAATGCCGCTCGAGCGCGTCGGCGAGGGCGCGCGCCTCTTGCGCGTCGAGGGAAAAGCCCGCGCTCGGCACGAGCGTCGCCGAATCGAGCCCGACGCGCAGGTGCACCGGATCCGCGCGCAGCCAGACGTGCGCGCCCGGTTCCGCCCCGGCCGCGAGCGCGGTGAGCGCGCCCCAGGGAAGCGATTCCTCGGCGAGTCCGAAGGCGCGCGCAAGCCAACGCTCGAGCGTCGCCGGTTCGGTCCTCGTCCGGCGCGCGCGCGCAAGCAGCAGCTCCGCGGCCGGAAGTCGCGCCTCGGATGCGCCGGCGAAAAGCGCCGGCACTACCAGCTCCAGGTGCATCGGTCGAGCTCGATCACCTGCGCGCGCGCGTCGCCGAGTCGGCGCGCGAGGATGCGGTAGACGTCGAGGTCGAAGCGCGGCGGCGCGCGCCGCTCGAGCAGCGCCGCGACCTCCGCAGCGCTGCGCGCAGTGCCGAGCCAGCACCAGCGGTCTACGACGTGAAGCTCGGTCGCCTCGCGCACCGGATCGCGTTCGACGATGCCCACCGGGCCGCGCCAGGGCCAGACGAGGCGCGGCAGGCGCGCAAGCGCCGCCGCAAGCCGCGCCTGATGGGCGCGCGGACTGTCGCGCCCGGCGCACAGGCCCGCGCAGCGCTGGATCTGATGGCGAAAGCAGGCGCCGCTCCGGCGCGCGCCCGGCTCGAAGCCGAGCGACTGAAGGCACAGGCCGTGCACGTCCGCGAGGCCGCGCAACGCCGCGAGCGCCGCGCGCCGCGAGCGGAACACGCCGCGGAGCTCCCCGACCGTGGCGGCGTCGATTTCGTCCGCCTCGGCAAGCCGCAGCCCCCACGGCTTCAGGACAAAACCGCAGAGGTCCGCCGGCTCGCGCAGACGACGGTTGTAGCGCGGCGCAAGCGCCTTGACGAGCGCCGCCTCCGCAAGCAGCGCCCCCAGCTCGCCGCAGGTGCGCCGGAATTCGACGCGACGCACCGCGCGCGCAAGTTCCAGCGCTTTCGCCGATCGCAGGTCGCCGGCGAAGTGCGCGACCACCCGCTCGCGCAGCCGGGCGCTCTTGCCGACGTAGAGCGGCGCGCCCTCCTCGCCGTAGAAGAGGTACACGCCCGGCGCATCCGGCAGCGCGTCGATGCCGTCGGGCGCGAGCGCCTCGGGCAGCGCCGGCCGCGCAAGGAGCGTTCGCGCCTCGGCGGCGAGCCGTTCGGCGCCGTGCTCGGCGGCGGCCGCGCACAGGAACGCCCACACCGCTTGCGCATCGCCGAGGGCGCGGTGGCGCGCGAGGCAGGCGATGCCGTGGCGCGCGATCACGCTGTCGAGGTTGTGGCTCGCCTCGCCCGGGTAGAGCCGGCGCGAGAGCTTCACGGTGCAGAGCGTGCGCGCGCGGTATTCGATTCCGGCGCGCTCGAATTCGCGCTTGAGGAACCCGTAGTCGAAGCGCGCGTTATGGGCGACGAGCACCCGGCCGGCGAGCCGCTCGTAGAGGTCCGCGGCGAGCCGCTCGAACGAGGGCGCCGCGGCGACCATCGCGTCTGTGATGCCGGTGAGCGCCTGAACCGCCGGCGGGATGCGCCGGCCGGGGTTGACGAGCGTCGACCACTCGCCGACGACTTCGCCGTCGTCCACCTCGAGCACCGCGATCTCGGTGATGCGGTCGTGCGTCGGATGCGCGCCGGTGGTCTCCAGGTCCAAGACGGCGAGCGGCGAATCGAGCGGCATCAGCGCGGCGGGCACATACTGGATATACGAACAGCAGGCACTGTAGCGCAGCCGCGGCGCGGCGCACAACCGGCCTCGGCGCCGGCCGCAAGGCCGGCGATCCAGCCTTCGACCGGGTCCACGGCCTGCGGCAGACCGAAGTTCGCCGCGCGGCGCCGCCAGGCGCGCGCGGCCTGCACGGCGCAAAGGAGCGCATCGAGCGAATCGCCGCTCGCGTCCTCGACGAGCCGCCGCCGAAGTCCTGCCGGCGCGTCGAAATCGAGCGCGGCGACGATCCGCGCACGCGCCCGGCGGCGCTCGGCGCTGTCGCGCGCGTCGTTCTTGTACGAGGCGCGGCCGACGATGCGGCGCGCCTCGAGCGCCGGATACGCCTCGAGCGCGACGCGCCTCGGATCGCCCTCGGCGAGGCCGGGCACGTGCACGCCCGAGCGCGCAAGCCGCGGCGCGCCTTCGTGAAACATCAGCGCGACCGGCGGGTTGACGAGCTTCATCGGGCTGGAGGAGCCGGCCGGAAGATCGGTCGCGCGGTGCGCGTATTTGCGCCCCGGCGGTCGCGCCCTGCGGTAGCGCTCGAGCATCGAGCGCCAGGCGGCGCGCGAAAGCGCGCCGCAGTGCGCAGCGAGCGCGCGCCAGTCCCGCGGAAGGCCGAGGTCGAGCACCAGTTCGCGCGGCAGGCCGAAGGGAAAATCGAAGCCGCCCGCCCAAGGCCCGGGTTCTGCGAGCAGCGCCTCGAACGCTTCGAACGAGCGGATCTCCTCGAGCGCCTCGAGCACGAGCCGCCCGCGCGCAAGGCGACAGCGCGCCACCGCGATCGCCTTGCGCGGCCCCGGCGCGGAGGTGAAGTCCACGCCGAGGATTCTCACGTGCGCCGCGCGGCGTTCTCGCGCGCCCAGCGCACGATCCCGGGCAGCGACGCGGCGAGCAGCACCGCGCCGAAGGCGGCGGTGAACCAGGCGATCCGGCGGTCTTCGAAAGCGTCGATCAGCCCGTCGAGCGCGCCGAAGGCGCCCGCGACGCCGACGCCGGCGAGCACCGAGCCGACGAATTCGAGCGCAAGGAGCGCGGTCGGCAGCCTGGGCGGCGCCTCAGGCTTCACGTGCCGCCTCCGCAAGCTGCGCGACCGACAGGTTGTAGATGCGCCCGAAGCCGGCGACGAAGCGCGCATCGCGCGGCGCGATGCGCCAGAAGGCGAAGTCGCCGAGCTCGAAGTGGATCGCCTGCGCCGGAAAGCGCGCAAGCCACGCCGCCTTCAGTTCCGCCGGATCGGCCGCAAGGCGCTGCGCCTCGCCGCGGATCGCGACGCGCGCGAGCGTGAAGGGGTCGTCGCGCCCGTCGTCCGCCTCGGCGACCGAGAGCGCGACGCGCCCTTCGCGCGCCATGTCCTGCGTGTGCCAGGCGAGCGCGCTCACGTGCAGATAGAACGCCGAAAAATCCGGCGCCGCGAGATACGGCGTCATCGAGCACATCGGCGCGCCCTCGCGCAGCGTCGCAAGATGCGCGATGCGGCTTTCGCGCAGCAGGCGGGCGAGCGTGCGGCGGTCGGCCTCGTCCATGCGTGCGATTTTAGTATCCGCTATCCTCCCCGCGTGCGCTACGAGCTGCTCGTCGGGCTGCGCTATACGCGCGCGCGGCGCCGCAACCACTTCATCAGCTTCATCTCGCTCACCTCGATGGCGGGCATCGCGCTCGGGGTGGCGGCGCTGATCGTCGTGCTTTCGGTGATGAACGGCTTTCAGCGCGAGGTGCGCGCGCGGATCCTCGGCGTCGTGTCGCACGTGGAACTGCGCGGCGCGCTCGGACCGCTCGCCGACTGGCAGGCGGTGATCGCGCAGGCCGAGCGTCATCCGCGCGTTCTCGCCGCAGCGCCGTTCGTGAACGCCCAGGGGCTGCTTTCGACCGGGCAGACGGTGCGCGGCAGCCTCGTGCGCGGCGTCGTCCCGCAAGACGAAGACCGGGTGGCCGACATCGGCCGGCACATGCGCGCCGGGCAGCTCGCGGCGCTTCGGCCGGGCGAATTCGGCATCGTGCTCGGGGCCGATCTCGCGCGCGCGCTCGGGGCGCTTCCCGGCGACCGCGTGGTGCTGATCGCCCCGCAAGGTCAGGTGACGCCGGCCGGGCTCGTGCCGCGCTTGCGGCAGTTCACGGTGGTCGGCATCTTCGAAGTGGGCATGTTCGAGTACGACGCGGGACTGGCGCTCGTTCACCTCGAGGACGCGCAGCGGCTCTATCAGCTGGGCGAGGCGGTCTCCGGCGTGCGGCTGAAGCTCGACGACCTCTTCGCCGCGCGCGAGGTCGCGGCCGAGCTTCGCGCCGCGCTCGGCCCGGCGGTGTTCGCCGCCGACTGGACGCGCAGCCACGCGAACTACTTTCGCGCGGTCGAGATCGAAAAGCGCATGATGGCGATCATCCTCACGCTCATCGTCGCGGTGGCGGCGTTCAACATCGTCTCGACGCTGGTGATGCTCGTCACCGACAAACAGGCCGACATCGCGATCCTGAGAACGCTCGGGGCCTCGCCCGCCTCGGTGGTCGCGATCTTCATGATCCAGGGGTCGCTGATCGGCGTGATCGGCACCGCGGCGGGCGTCGCCGGCGGCGTGCTCCTTGCCTGGAACGTGGACGTGGTGGTGCCGGCGATCGAGCGGCTTCTCGGCTTCAAGTTTCTGGCAAAAGACGTCTACTACATCTCCGACCTTCCTTCGGAGGTGCAGGCGGGCGATGTGGTGACGGTCGCGGCGACGGCGCTCGCGCTCGCCTTTGCGGCGACCGTCTATCCGAGCCTTCGCGCCGCGCGCATCAACCCCGCCGAGGCGCTGCGCTATGAATGAGCCGCAGGCGCGCCCGGCACAGAGCGAAGGCGCTGCGCCTGCCGCGGTGCCGGTGCTCGCCTGCCGGGGCTTGCGCAAGACCTACGAAGGGCCGGCCCCGGTGCCGGTGCTCCTCGGCGTGGACCTGGAGGTCGCGCCGGGCGAGCGGATCGCGATCGTCGGCCGCTCGGGCTCCGGAAAATCGACGCTCCTTCACCTGCTCGGGGGGCTCGATGCGCCCACCGCCGGCACGGTGTTCGTTCAAGGGCGCGATCTTTCGGCGCTCGGCGAGGCCGAGCGCGGACGGGTGCGCAACGCCGCCCTCGGCTTCGTCTATCAGTTCCACCACCTGCTCGCCGAGTTCAGCGCGCTCGAGAACGTCGCGATGCCGCTCTTCATCCGGCGCATGCCGCGCGCAAGCGCGCTTGCCCGGGCCCGCGCGGCGCTCGAAGAGGTGGGGCTCGGCGAGCGCCTCGAGCACCGGCCCTCGGAACTTTCCGGCGGCGAGCGGCAGCGCTGCGCGTTCGCGCGCGCGCTCGTCACCGAGCCGGCGTGCGTGCTCGCGGACGAGCCGACCGGCAACCTCGACAGCCATTCGGCCGACGAAGTGTTCGAGGCGATGCTGCGGCTTTCGGCTTCGCACGGCACCGCGTTCGTGCTCGCGACCCACGATCCGGTGCTCGCCGGGCGCGCCGACCGGGTGCTCGAGCTGAGGGAGGGGGTGCT
>JAOAFL010000124.1 GCA_026416295.1 Burkholderiales bacterium
TCGCCCCGACGGGACGGTTGCGCGCCGGGATCAACCTCGCCAACTTCCTGCTCGTCACCGGTCGCACGCCCGCGGGCGAGCCCGACGGTGTCGCGCCCGATCTCGCGCGCGAGATCGCCCGGCGGCTCGGCGTCCCGGTGACGCTCGTCGCCTACGCGAACCCGGGCGACCTGGTCGCGGCGGTCGCCGATTGGGACATCGGGCTCGTCGGCGCCGATCCGCTGCGCGCCGGCGAGATCGCGTTCACCGCCGCCTACGCCGAGATCGAGGCCACCTACCTCGTTCCCCCCGGCTCGCCGATCGGCGCGATCGAGGAAGTGGACCGCCCGGGGGTGCGGATCGCGGTGTCGGAAAAGAGCGCCTACGACATGTATCTGCGCCGCACGCTTCGCGCGGCGACGCTCGTTCACGCGCCCGGGATCGAGGCGTCGTTTCAGCGGTTCGTCGCCGAGCGGCTCGATGCGCTCGCGGGGCTCAGGCCGAGGCTCCTCGCCGACTGCGCGCGGCTGCCCGGCTCGCGGGTGCTGCCCGGGCGCTTCACCGCGATCCAGCAAGCGATCGGCACACCGATCGCGCGCCGTGCCGCTGCGGCCTGGCTGCGTGAGTTCGTCGAGGAGGCCAAACGCGGGCTCGTCGCGCGGCTGATCGAGAAACACCGGGTGCAGGGACTCTCGGTCGCCGCGCCCGCGGCCCCCGGCTGAAGTCTGCGCGCGCCCGGCTGCGCCGTGCAGCGCGCGCTCAGTGATGCAGGATCTTCGAGAGGAACTGCTGCGCGCGCGCAGAGCGCGGCGTACCGAAAAACTCTTCCTTCGGCGCGTCCTCGACGATGCGGCCGCCGTCCATGAAGATCACGCGGTGCGCGACCTTCCTCGCGAATCCCATCTCGTGCGTCACCACCATCATCGTCATGCCCTCGCGGGCGAGCTCCACCATCACGTCGAGCACCTCGTTGATCATCTCCGGATCGAGGGCGGATGTCGGCTCGTCGAAGAGCATCGCCACCGGGTCCATGCACAGCGCCCGCGCGATCGCGACGCGCTGCTGCTGTCCGCCGGAGAGCTGCGCCGGATACTTGTCCTTCTGATCGAGAAGCCCCACGCGCTCGAGGAGCTTCATGCCCTTTGCGCGCGCCGCCTCGCGCGTTCGCCCGAGCACCTTCACTTGCGCGAGGGTCAGGTTCTCGGTCACCGTGAGGTGGGGAAAGAGCTCGAAGTGCTGGAACACCATTCCGACGCGCGCGCGCAGCCGCGAGAGGTTCGTCTTCGGGTCGCCGACCGAGACGCCGTCGACCACGATCTCGCCGCGCTGGAACGGTTCGAGGCCGTTCACGCACTTGATGAGCGTGGATTTGCCGCTGCCCGAGGGGCCGCAGACCACCACGACCTCGCCCTTCGCGACCTCGGTCGAGCAGTCATCGAGCACCCGGAAACTGCCGTACCACTTGCTCACCTTGCGGATCGAGATCATGCGCCGCGATTAGCCGCGATGCGCCCGCCCCTGTCAAGCCCGCTGCGCGCGCTTGCCGGGTCGGACCGGCGCCCTTCTTGAGCGATAATGCCGGCCCCGTTCCCCCAGAACCCGCCGTGCAGCGCATCGCGACGTCCGGCCGGCAGGCCGTCTTCCGCCTCGCCCGAGATCGTGGCGCCGCGCGGGCTGTGCGCTGTCCCGCCGGCGCGCGAGGGCGCGCGTAGCGCCATGGAACCGCTCTGGCGACCGTCGGCCGAGGCGATCGAGCGCACCCAGATCGCGCAGTTCGCGCGCCAGGCCGCGCGCCGGCACGGGCGTGAGTTTCCCGACTACGCGGCGCTTCATCGCTGGTCGGTCGAGCAGCCCGAGGCGTTCTGGAGCGAGGTCTGGGATTTCTGCGGCGTGATCGCGGCGAAGAAGGGCCAGACCGTGCTCGCCGACGGCGACCGGATGCCCGGGGCGAAGTGGTTTCCGGAGGCGCGGCTCAATTTCGCCGAGAACCTGCTTCGGCGCGGCGACCGGGGCGATGCGTTCGTCCTCTGGGACGAGCGCGGCTTTCAGCGCCGCGTGAGCTACGCCGACCTCGCGAGCGAGGTCTCGCGCGCCGCGCAGGCGCTCGGCCAGCTCGGGCTTCGGCCGGGCGATCGCGCCTGCGCCTACATGCCGAACATCCCCGAGACGGGGATGCTCGCGCTTGCCGCCCTCTCGCAGGGGCTCGTGTGGTCGTCCTGCTCGCCCGATTTCGGCGCGGCGGGCGTGCTCGAGCGCTTCGGGCAGATCGAGCCGAAAATCCTCTTTGCTGCCGACGGCTACCGCTGGGCGGGGCGTGAATACGACGTGCGCGAGCGCATCGCCGAGATCGCGCGGTCGCTTCCCGGGCTGCGCCGCGTCGTCGTCGTCCCGCACCTGCGGCCGAAACCGGACATCGCGGACATCCCGAAGGCGGTGCTCCTCGAGGAGTGGCTGAAGCGCCACGCGCCGGGCGAAGTGCGCTTCGTTCAGCTTCCGTTCGACCACCCGGTGTTCATCCTCTTCACTTCCGGCACCACCGGCGCGCCGAAATGCATCGTGCACGGGGCGGGAGGCTCGCTGCTACAGCTCCTCAAGACGTACAAGCTGCACTTCGACGTGCGGCCGGGCGACCGGTTCTTCTTCTACTCGAGCACCAACTGGGTGGTGTGGAACCTGCTCCTCGCAGGGCTCGCGGCAGAGGCTGCCGTGATGCTCTACGACGGCTCGCCGTTCGAGCGCGCGGGGAACATTCTCTTCGACTACGCGCAGGCTGAGCGCTTCACCCACTTCGGCTGCTCGGCGAAATACATCGATGCGATCGAAAAGCGCGGCCTTGCGCCCGCCGAGACGCACGATCTTTCGGCGCTGCGCATGATCCTTTCCACCGGCTCGCCGCTCGTTCCCGAGAGCTACGACTTCGTCTACGAGAAGGTGAAGCGCGACGTGTGCCTGTCCTCGATCTCCGGCGGCACCGACATCATGGGCGCCTTCGCCGACGCGAATCCGACGCTGCCTGTGTGGCGCGGCGAGCTGCAGTGCCGCTCGCTCGGCATGGCGGTCGAGGGGTACGACGAGGAGGGCCGGCCGGTCGTCGGCAAAAAGGGCGAACTCGTCTGCTCGAAGCCGTTTCCCTCGATGCCGCTCGGTTTCTGGGGCGAACGGGGCGAGGAGCGCTACCGCGCTGCCTACTTCGAGCGCTATCCGGGCGTCTGGACGCACGGCGACTGGTGCGAGCTCACCGAGCGCGGCACGATGATCATCTACGGGCGATCGGATGCGACGCTCAATCCGGGTGGCGTTCGCATCGGCACCGCCGAGATCTACCGGCAGGTGGAGAAGATCCACGAGGTCGAGGAGTCGGTCGCGGTCGGCCAGCTCTGGCCGCCGGATCGCCCGACCGACACGCGGATCGTCCTCTTCGTTCGCCTGCGGCCCGGCTACCGACTCGATGCGGCGCTTGAAGAAAAGATCCGCCGCCGCTTGCGCGAGAACGCGTCACCCCGGCACGTGCCGGCGAGGATCGTACAGGTCGCCGACATCCCGAGGACGAAGAACGGCAAGGTGGTGGAACTCGCCGTGCGCGCGGTGGTGAACGGGATGCCCGTCGCGAACACCGACGCGCTCGCGAACCCCGAGGCGCTCGAGCTTTTCCGCGACCTGCCGGAGCTGATGACCTAGACCGCGCGCGCGGGCTATCCTCGCACGCATGAGCCGCGTCTTTCACCGCGATCCACGCGAGCGCTACCCGCTCGCGGTGCGCGGCGAAGGCGTGTGGCTCTACGACCGCGACGGCCGCCGCTATCTGGATGCCTCCGGTGGCGCCGCGGTCTCCTCGCTCGGCCACTCCGATCCCGAGGTGATCGCGGCGGTGAAAAACCAGCTCGACCGGCTCGCTTTTGCGCACACCGCGTTTTTCACGAACGAGCCGATGGAGGCGCTCGCCGAAGCCCTCGTTTCGCGGGCGCCCGCGCCGCTCGAGCGCGTCTATTTCGTCTCCGGGGGATCGGAGGCGATCGAGGCGGCGCTGAAACTCGCGCGCCAGTATTTCGTCGAGATCGGCGAGCCGCAGCGCCGCTGGGTGATCGGCCGAAGGCAGAGCTATCACGGCAACACCCTCGGGGCGCTTGCGGTGGGCGGAAACCGCTGGCGGCGCCGGCAGTTCGAACCGCTGCTCATCCCGTCCGCGCACGTTTCGCCCTGCTATCCGTACCGGGAAAAGCACCCCGGCGAGTCGGACGCCGAGTACGGTGCGCGGCTTGCGGCGGAACTCGAAGCCGAAATCCTGCGCCTCGGCGAGCGCGAGGTGATCGCGTTCGTTGCGGAGACCGTGGCGGGCGCAACGCTCGGCGCGGTGCCGCCGGTCGAGGGCTACCTGCGCCGCGTGCGCGAGGTCTGCGACCGCTACGGAGTGCTCCTCATCCTCGACGAAGTGATGTGCGGCATGGGCCGCTGCGGCACGCTCTTCGCCTTCGAGCCCGAAGGCATCGTGCCCGACATCGTGACGGTCGCGAAGGGGCTCGGCGGCGGCTACCAGCCGATCGGCGCGGTGATCGCCGCGCGGCGCATCTACGATGCGATCGTTGCGGGAAGCGGGTTCTTTCAGCACGGGCACACCTACATCGGCCATGCCGCCGCCTGCGCCGCAGCGCTTGCGGTGCAGCGAAGGCTCCACGAGGGCGGCGTCCTCGCCCGCGTCGCGCCCCTCGGGGCGGCGTTCGAAGCGCGCTTGCGCGCCGCTTTCGGCGACCATGGCCACGTCGGGGACATCCGGGGACGTGGCCTTTTCTGGGGGTTGGAGCTCGTCGCCGACCGGGCCTCGCGCGAGCCGTTCGACCCCGCCTTGCGGCTTCACGCCCGGGTGAAACGGGCGGCGATGGCCGAGGGGCTGATCTGCTACCCGATGGGGGGGACGGTGGACGGCGCGCGAGGCGATCACATCCTCCTTGCGCCGCCGTTTATCATCGAGGCATCGCAGCTCGACGAGATCGTGGACCGGCTCGGCCGGGCGCTCGCGACGGCCCTCGACGGCGTTTCGCGGCGCGCGCCCGCGATCGCTCGGGGCTCGTGAACAACCACCAGCGAAAGGAGGCTCTATGAAGGCGTTCACGTTCGGTGCCGCCGCGTTCGCGGCGGCGGCGGTCCTCGGCGCTTCGCCCGCCGCCGAGGCGCAGCAGCGCTTCATCACCATCGGCACCGGCGGCGTCACCGGCGTGTATTACCCCGCAGGCGGTGCGATCTGCCGGCTCGTCAACAAGGACCGCGCAAAGCACGGCATCCGCTGCTCGGTCGAATCGACCGGCGGCTCGGTGTTCAACATCAACACCATCCGCGCCGGCGAACTCGACCTCGGTGTGGCGCAGTCGGACGTGCACTTCAACGCGGTGCGGGGGCTTGCGCAGTTCGCAAAGGAAGGCCCGTTCGCCGAGCTGCGCTCGGTGTTCGCGCTGCATCCGGAGCCGGTCACGGTGATGGCGCGCAAGGAACTGAACATCCGCAGCTTCGCCGACTTCAAGGGCAGGAAGTTCAACGTCGGAAATCCGGGGTCCGGCACGCGGGCCTCCCTCGAAGAGCTGCTCGCCGCGATGGGGTGGAAGCTCTCTGACTTCGCGCTCGCCTCGGAGCTTCGCGCCGACGAGCATGGGCCGGCGCTCTGCGACGGAAAGATCGACGGGTTCTTCTTCCTCGTCGGCCATCCGTCGGCGAACATCCAGGACCCGGCGACCGTGTGCGGGGCGAAGCTCGTTCCGGTGACCGGGCCGGCGGTGGACAAGCTCGTCAAGGAAAAGCCCTACTACGCGAAGGCGACGATCCCCGGCGGGCTCTACCCGAACAACCCGCAGCCCACGGAGACCTACGGCGTCGTAGCGACGCTCGTCACCTCGACGCGGGTGCCGGCCGACACGATCTACCAGGTCGTGAAAGCGGTGTTCGACAACTTCGACGAGTTCAAGAAGCTGCACCCGGCGCTCGCGGTGCTCGAGCCCCAGAACATGGTGAAGGACGGGCTGACCGCGCCGCTTCACGACGGCGCGCTCAGGTTCTACCGTGAAAAGGGCTGGGTGAAGTAGCGCGAGCACGCGGGCGCGGCGCATCGGCCGCGCCCGCGGCAACCCCGGGGAGGAGGGTTTGGGCCGGACGGCGCCGACGCCGGACCTGAAGGAGCTGGTCGCAGAAACCGATCTCGGTGCGCGAACGCTCGGCGGCGCCGCGGGCCGGCTCGTCTTCGCGGTCGCGCTCGGCTGGTCGCTCTTTCAGCTCTGGTACGCCTCGCCGCTTCCGTTCGCGCTCGGCTGGGGGGTGCTGAACGACACCGAGGCGCGGTCGCTGCATCTCGCGATCGCGCTTTTTCTCGCCTATCTCTGCTACCCGGCGCGCCGCGCATCGCCCCGCGACCGGGCGCCGTGGCACGAGTGGCTGCTCGCGGCCGCTGCCTCCTTTGCTGGCGCCTATTTCCTTCTCTTCTACGCGGAGCTTGCGACCCGGCCGGGGAAACCGATCGCCGCCGACATCGCGACCGCCTCGGTGGGGCTCGTGCTCCTCCTCGAGGCGACGCGAAGGACGGTGGGGGCGCCGATGGCGGTGCTCGCGCTCGTCTTTCTCGCCTACATCATGTTCGGGCGGTATCTGCCCGATGTGCTCGCGCACAAGGGCGCCTCCTGGGAGCGGATGCTCTCGCACCAGTGGCTCACCACCGAAGGCGTCTTCGGCGTCGCGCTCGGGGTCTCGACGACCTACATCTTCATCTACGTGCTCTTCGGGGCGCTCCTTGACCGCGGCGGGGCGGGCAACTACATGATGCAGGTGTCGTTCGCGCTGCTTGGGCACCTGCGCGGCGGGCCGGCGAAGGTGGCGGTCGTCTCCTCCGCGCTGAACGGGCTGATTTCCGGCTCGTCGGTCTCGAACGTCGTCTCGGGCGGCATCTTCACGATCCCGCTCATGAAGCGCGCGGGCTACGGCGGCGTGAAGGCGGGCGCGATCGAGACGGCCTCCTCCGTGACCGGCCAGATCATGCCGCCGGTGATGGGGGCCGCCGCCTTCCTCATGGTGGAGTACGTCGGCATCCCCTATTCGGACGTGATCAAGCATGCGTTCCTGCCGGCGCTCATTTCCTACATCGCGCTCTTCTACATCGTGCACCTCGAGGCGCTGAAGCTCGGCCTTGCGCCGATGGTCGCCGCACGCGTGCGGCCGCTGCGCGAAAAGCTCCTCGGCTGGGCCTTCGGCGTCTCGGGCACGCTCGCGGTCTGCGGCGGGGTCTATTTCGTCGCGCAGGCGACGAAGGCGGTGCTCGGCGCCGCCGCGCCGTGGGTGCTCGCGTTCCTCCTTGCCGCCCTCTATGTGCTCACCGTGAGGGTGGCGGCGCGCTCGCCGGACCTCCCCCCCGACATCGACGTCGAGCGCCCGATGCTTCCCGAAACCTGGCCGACGGTGAAGGCGGGGCTGCATTTCCTCATCCCGATCGGCGTGCTCGTCTGGTGCCTGATGATCGAGGAGATGTCGCCTGCGCTCTCTGCGTTCTGGGCGGTCGCGGCGATGATCGGGTTGATGCTCACCCAGCGGCCGCTTGTCGCGTTCTTCCGCGGAAGCGGAAACTACGCCGCCGCGGCGCGCGAAGGCGCGCGCGAGGTGCTCGAAGGGCTCGTCGCCGGCGCGCGCAACATGATCGGCATCGCGATCGCGACCGGCACCGCCGGCATCATCGTCGGGGCGATCACGCTCACCGGGCTCGGCTTTCGCATGACCGACTTCGTCGAGTTCGTCTCGCAAGGCAACGTCGTCGCGATGCTTCTCTTTACCGCGCTCGTGTGCCTGGTGCTCGGGCTGGGCGTGCCCACCACCGCGAACTACATCCTCGTCGCGACGCTGATGGCGCCGGTGATCGTGGAGCTTGCCGCGCAGTCGGGGCTCGTCGTGCCGCTGATTGCGGTGCACCTCTTCGTCTTCTACTACGGCATCATGGGCGACATCACGCCGCCGGTGGGCCTTGCGACCTTCGCCGCGGCCGCGATCTCGGGCGAGGACGCGATCAAGACCGGGCTGCAAGGGGCGGTCTATGCGCTTCGCACGGTGATCCTGCCGTTCGTCTTCGTCTTCAACCCGGCGCTGCTTCTGATCGACGTCGAAAGCGTCTGGGAGCTGCTCCTCGTCGCTTCGTCGGCCACCGCCGCTTCGCTCGCTTTTGCGGCGGCGACGATCGGGTGGTTTCGCGACCGCTGCCGCGCCTGGGAGATCGCGCTATTGCTTTTCGCCACGTTTGCGCTCTTTCGCCCGGACTTCTTCATGGACCGGCTCTATCCGAAGTACGTCGAGCTTCCGGCGCGCGAGCTTTCGCGCCTCGCCGCCGAGCTTCCCGAAGGCGGGCGGCTCGTCCTCGTGATCGAAGGCACGAACGTCGAGGGCGAGGAGGTGCGAAAGACGGTCGCCGTCGCCCTCGGAAAACCGGGCGAGGCGCGCGCGCGCCTTGCGGAAGCCGGCATCACGGTCGCCGCGCTCGGCGACGAAGTGCGCATCGCCGCAGTGCGCTTCGGCAGCCGCGCAAAGAAGGCGGGGTTCGAGCAGGGCTGGCGCATCGCCGCGGTCAAGGTGCCGACCGACCGGCCTTCGGAACACTGGGTGTATCTGCCGGCGGCGGGGCTCCTTGCGCTCCTGTGGTTCGCGCAAGGGGCGCGGATGCGGCGCGCTACGCGGGCAGCGTGAAGTAGAAGGTCGCGCCCCGGTCGGGCGCCGCCTCGCACCAGATGCGCCCGCCGTGGCGCTCGACGATGCGCGCGGCGTGCGCAAGCCCGATGCCGGTGCCCTCGAACTCGCGCTCGCCGTGCAGGCGCTCGAACACGCCGAAGAGCTTGCGCGCGTACTGCATGTCGAAGCCGACGCCGTTGTCGCGCACGTGGATCACCCAGTAGCCGTTCTCGCGGCGCGCGCCGACCTCGATGCGCGCTTCCTCGCGCGGGCGCGTGTACTTGAGCGCGTTGTCGAGCAGGTTCTGCAGGAGCAGGCGCAACAGCGCCGCGTCGCCCTGCACCACCGGCAGCGCGCCGATGTCCCAGACGATGCGGCGCCCGGCCGAGCGCTGCGCGAGATCGTCGGCGAGGCGGCGAACCTCGCGCTCGAGGGCGACCTCGGCGCGTTGCAGCGGCTTGCGCCCGAGGCGCGTGTATTCGAGCAGCGCGTCCACCATCCGGCCGAGACGCTCGCCCGCGGCGCCGATGCGCCGGGCGTAGTCGGTCGCCTGGGCGTCGGCGCGCACCGACGCACGCTCGAGCAGAAGCCCCGAGAGCCCCGCAAGGTGCCGAAGCGGCGCGCGCAGGTCGTGCGAGACGGTGTAGGAGAACGCCTCGACCTCGGCGAGCGCCTTCTGCAGTTGCGCGGTGCGTTCGCGCACCTCGCTTTCCAGCCCTTCGCTCAGGCGCCGGATTTCCTCGTGCGCGCGCCGCAGCTCGGTGACGTCGACCGAAATGCCGATGAACGCCCGCTCGCCCTGCCAGACGATCGGCTCGGCCGAGTAGAGCAGCTCGACGACGCGTCCGTCCTTGCAGCGCAGCGTGCGCGGCCAGCCTCGCACGCGCTCGCCCGCGGCGAGCTTCGCGAGCAGCGCCTCGCGCTCGGCCGGATCCGGCCACAGGCCGAGCTCGGCCGACACGCGCCCGATCGCTTCCTCGCGCGCATAGCCGGTAAGCGCGCACCAGGCGTCGTTCACGAGGAGCAGTCGGCCCTCGGGTAGCCGCGAGATCACGATCGGCGCCGGGCTGAGCTCGACGAGCATGGCGAAGCGCTCGCTTTCCTCGCGCGCCGCCCGGCGCGCTTCGGCGAGCGGGGTGACGTCCTGGACGATCGAGACGAGGCACGGCTCGCTGTCGAACTCGATCGGCGTGGTCGCCATCAGCAGATCGAGGGCGCGCCCGCGCCGCGTGACGACGTGGCGCTCGACCTGCAGCGGCTCGCCGCGCTCGAGAACCGGCGCGAGCGCCTCGCGACGCTCGCGCGCGCCCGGCCAGAAGCCGATGTCCGCGGCGGTCAAGCCGGCCACCTCCTCGGCGGTGTACCCGAACAGCCGCGTCCACGCCGGGTTGACGAAGCGAAAGCGCCCGTCCTCCCAGGTCGTGATCGCGACCGCGACCGGCGCGTGCGCGAGGATCGCTTCGAGCCGCGCATGCTCGGCGCGCGCCTCGGCGCGCGCGCGTTCCAGCTCGTCCACGTCGTGCACCGCGACGATGCGGCAGGGCTCGCCCTCCCAGTCGATGAGCGTCATCGAGACGAGGACGTGCCGGATCGCGCCGTCCTTGCGCCGCCAGAGTGCCATGCGATCGCGCACCTCGCCGCGCGCGCGCAGCTCGGCGATCATCGCCGCGCGCGCCCCCGGTTCGAGCCAGAGCGGCGCGCGCGCGGCGACCTCGCCGACCACCTCTTCGCGCGCGTAGCCGGTGAACTCGATCCATGCCGAGTTGACGAGGAGGCGCACGTCGTCGCGCATCCGAACGACGGTGAGCGGCCAGGGCGCAATCTCGAACAGCCGCGCGAAGCGC
This sequence comes from Burkholderiales bacterium, assembly GCA_026416295.1. Lineage (GTDB taxonomy): Bacteria > Pseudomonadota > Gammaproteobacteria > Burkholderiales > SG8-39 > RBG-16-66-20. The sequence continues at coordinate 10,503 of JAOAFL010000124.1, forward strand.
TCGCCGGTCTCCTGCGCCTCGCGGCGCGCCGCTTCCGCCTCGGTGAGTTCCTGCACCGCGACGATGAGCGCTTCCTCGCCCGCCCAGCGGATGCGGTCGGCCGAGAGCAGGCATTCGGCGATCCTTCCACCCGCGAGGCGAAAGCGGGCGCGCACCCGTTGCACGCCGCGCGCGGCGCGCGAGACGACGACGAGTTTGGCGCGTTCGGCCGGATCGGCCCAGAGTCCGAGCTCGACCGTCGTTCGGCCGATCACGCGCTCGCGCGCAAGGCCATACAGGCGCAGCCAGGCGTCGTTCGCCGCGAGACACCGCCCCTCGGCGAGGGTGGTGATCGCCATCGGCATCGGCGAGATGCGGAACGCGGCCTCGAAAAGCTGGGCGACGCCCTCCGCGCCCGCGTGCGGCGGCGCCGGAGCGCGGTGCGGCGGGGGGTCTTCGCTCACGTCGGCGCGCTAATGCAGCGTCGCGCGGCGCGCTTCGTAGATGCCTTGCAGCAGCCGCAGCGACCCGCGGCAGATCGCCTCGTGGGTAAGCGCGTGTCCCAGGTCTTCGATGATGTCGAGCGTCACCGGCACGTTCAGGCCGGCGAGCACGCGCGCGGCGCGCTCGGCGTGAACGCGCGAGACGACCGAGTCGCACCCGCCGTGCACGAGGTGAATGCGCGAGCCGATGCGCGTGCCGGGGCGCGGCAGGCGCGCAAAGCGCGCCGAGTAGGCGACCACCGCGCCCACGAGGTCCGGGTACGCGGCCGCAGTCTCGAGCGCGACCGTGCCGCCCTGCGCGTAGCCGATCAGCACCGTGCGCTCGCGCGGCACGCCGGTGTTGGTCTGCTCGCGGCGAACGAGCGTCTCGATTCGCGGCAGGATCGCCGAGACGCGCGCCATGCGGTTGTCGTCGTTGAGGTTGCGGGTCGAGAACCACTGCGCGGCCGGCGCCGCATCGCCCGCGCCGTAGAGCGAGAACCCGCTCGGCACGACGAGCGCGGCGCTCGGAAATCGCGCCTGAAACTTGAACGCCGCGGGGATCATCGAGCGGGCGTCGGCGCCGCTTGCGTGCAGGAACACGAACAGATGGTTCGTGCGGCGCTCCGGCCTCGGGCCGAAGCGGTAGACCTGCTGGTGCATGCGCCGATTCTCGCGCGGGCTGCGCCGGTCTGTAAACTGCCCGGCCGGCGCGATGCGCGGCCGCGGGGGGTGATGCGATGCAAAAGAACCGTTTTTTCCGGACGCTCTGGGCGCTCACGCGGGCCTACTGGGTCTCGCGCGGCAACGGCCGAGGGCTCGTGCTTCTCGCCACCGTGGTGGCCCTTTCGCTCACGCTGGTGTGGCTCGAGGTGCAGTTCAACACCTGGAACCGCGACTTCTACAACACGTTCGAGACGCGCGACCAGGCGGAGTTCTTTCGCCAGCTCGGGCTCTTCACGCTTCTTGCCGTGCTCTACATCGTCTCGGGCGTCTACCGCCAGTACTTCCAGCAGATGCTGATGATCGAATGGCGCGGCTGGCTCACCGAGCGGCTGCTCGCCGACTGGACGCGCGAGCGCGCCTACTACCGGCTGCAGCTTCTCGACCGCGGCACCGACAACCCGGACCAGCGGATCGCCGAGGACCTCAACCTCTTCGTGGACCTCACGCTTTCGCTCGCGCTGGGGCTGCTCTCGGCGGTGGTGACGCTCGTCACGTTCGTCGGCATCCTCTGGACGATCTCCGGGCCGCTCGTCGTGGCCGGCGTCGAGATTCCCGGCTACATGGTGTGGGTCGCGCTCGCCTACGCGATCGCGGGTACCTGGCTCACGCACGCGATCGGAAAACCGCTCATCCGGCTCTCGTTCGATCTGCAGCGCACCGAAGCCGATTTCCGCTTCGCGCTCGTGCGGCTGCGCGAAAACGCCGAAGGCGTCGCGCTCTACCGCGGCGAAGCCGACGAGATGCAGAACTTCCGCGCGCGCTTCGCGAACCTCGTCGCCGTCTGGTGGGCGAAGATGAAAAAGCAGAAGCAACTGGGCTGGTTCACCTCGTTCTATTCGCAGGTCGCGATCATCTTTCCGTTCCTCGTCGCCTCGCCCCGGTTCTTCTCCGGGCAGATGCCGCTCGGCGGGATCTTCCAGATCGCCTCCGCCTTCGGCCAGGTGCAGGGGGCGCTTTCCTGGTTCATCGGCGCCTACACCGCGTTCGCCAACTGGAAGGCGACGGTGGATCGCCTGACCGGCTTCGTCGAAGCGCTCGAGCGCGTGCGCGCAGAGGCCGAGCGCCTCGGGGGCGAGCGGCGCGAGGGCGACGCGTTCGAAGTCGAGGCGCTCGAACTCGCACTGCCCGAAGGCCGCCGGCTTCTTGCCCCGACCACGATCCGCTTCCGGCCGGGCGAGTCGGTGCTCGTCACCGGACCGTCGGGCGCGGGAAAGTCGACGCTCTTTCGCTCGCTCGCCGGCATCTGGCCGTACTGGAAAGGCCGGATCACGGTGCCGCGCGGTGCGCGCGTGCTGTTTCTGCCGCAGAAGCCGTACCTGCCGATCGGGAGCCTGAAAAACGCCGCCTGCTATCCGGCGCAGGCCGCGCGCATCGCCGACGAGGCCGTGCGCGAGGCGCTCGCTGCGGTGGGGCTTTCGCACCTTGCGGGCGACCTCGCGCGCGAAGAGAACTGGGCGCAGGTGCTCTCGGGCGGCGAGCAGCAGCGCCTTGCGTTCGCGCGCGCGCTCCTCAACCGCCCCGACTGGCTTTTTCTCGACGAGGCGACCTCGGCGCTTCCGGACGAGGCGGGCGAAGCGCTCTACCGCCTGCTTCGCGAGCGCTTGCCGCAGACGACGATCGTCTCGATCGGCCATCGCGCGAGCCTCGCCGCCCTCCACGATCGCGTGCTCGCCTGGCGCGACGCGACGCAGGGGCCGGTGCTCGCTGCGGCGTGAGGGGCGCGCGGCCGCGCGGCTCAAAGTGCTGCGCGCTTCGCGTGGGCCCGCGAGGCGCTCGGTTCGAGCACCCGGCGCAAGTACCGGCCGGTGTGGCTCTGCGCGCAGCGCGCAAGCTCTTCGGGCGTTCCTTCGGCGACGATGCGGCCGCCTTCGTCGCCGCCTTCGGGACCGAGATCGACGATCCAGTCCGCGGTTTTCACCACATCGAGGTTGTGCTCGATCACGAGCACGGTGTTTCCGGCATCGCGCAGTCGTGCGAGCACGCCA
>JAOAFL010000130.1 GCA_026416295.1 Burkholderiales bacterium
CCGCCCCCGACGGCTACACGATCCTCAACCAGGGCAACCACGCGATCGCGCGCCTGCTGTACAAGGACGTGAAGTACGACGACCGCGACTTCATTCCGGTGTCGCGCATCGCGAACGGCGCGACCGTGCTCGTCGTCAACAGCGCCACGCCGTTCCAGACGCTGAAGGACCTGGTCGAGTACGCGCGCGCGAACCCCAGCAAGCTTTTCGCCGCCGCGGCCGGATTCGGCTCCGCGCCGCACCTGGCCGCGTGCGCCTTCGAGGCGATCGCGGGCGTGCGCATCACGCAGGTGCAGTTCAAGGGCGGCGGCCCGGCGGCGCAATCGCTGCTCGCCGGCGACACGCAGATGATGTTCGCCACCTCGCCGACGGTCATGGGGTTCATCAAGACGGGCCGCATGCGGCCGCTCGTAGTGAGCCTGCCGAAGGGCTCGCCGGCGATCCCCGGGATTGCGGGCGCGGACGAAGCCGGGCTGCCCGGCTTCGAATCGACGTTCTGGTTCGGCCTGTACCTGCCCGCCGGCACGCCGAACGACATCGTGCGGCGTCTGCACGCGGCGACGGTGAAGGCGCTCGGCAAGCCGGAGGTGCGCGAAAAAATCGTCGCCCAGGGCATGGACCCGATGCCGTCGTCCTCGCCCGAGGCGTTCGCCGCCGAAATCCGCGCCGAGGCGCCGCGCATCGAGCGCAGCATCAGGAACTGCGGCGCGAAGGTCGAGTGAGGGGACGCCGATGAATCGGATCGCCATCGTCACCGGCGCAGGCAGCGGCATCGGGCGCGCGGCCGCGCTCGCGCTGCTCGCCGACGGCTGGTCGGTCGCGCTCGCCGGGCGGCGGCGCGAGCCGCTCGAAGCGGTCGCGCGCGAATCCGGCGCGGGCGAGCGCGCCCTGGCCGTACCGACCGACGTCGCGCAGCCCGATTCGGTGCGCGCGCTGTTCGCAGCGGTAAAGGCGAAGTGGGGCCGGCTCGATCTGCTGTTCAACAACGCCGGCATCAACGCCCCGGGTGTGTCGCTCGAGGACGTGCCGTTCGAGACCTGGCGGCAGGTGGTGGACGTCAATCTCACCGGCATGTTCCTGTGCATGCAGGAAGCGTTCCGCCTGATGAAGGCGCAGCAGCCGCGCGGCGGCCGCATCATCAACAACGGCTCGATCTCGGCGCACGCGCCGCGCCCCGGATCCGCCCCCTACACGGCGACCAAGCACGCGGTCACCGGTCTCACGAAAAGCGGCGCGCTCGACGGGCGCAAGTACGACATCGCGGTCGGCCAGATCGACATCGGCAACGCGCGCACCGAAATGGCCGAGCGCATGGCGAAGGGCGTCCCCCAGGCCGACGGCTCGATCCGTCCCGAGCCGCTGATGGACGTCGCGCACGTCGGGCAGGCGGTGCTGCACATGGCGAACCTGCCGCTCGAGACGAACATCCTCTTCATGACGATCAAGGCGACGAAGATGCCCTTCGAGGGGCGGGGCTGAGCGGCGCGCACGCGCGCCGCCGTACGCCTGCCGGAGATCCGCGCGCCGCGGGGCTCGGCGCCGGGCGCGCGTTCGCGGGCGGCTACTGCGGTTTGATGCCGAGCGCGCGGACCACGCGGCCCCACTCCTCGTAGGACTGGCGCGTGAGCGCCGCGAGCTCTTCGGGCGTCGAGGACACCGCCTCGTAGGCGCCTTTCTCGAACCCGGCCTTCACCTCCGGATGCGCGAGCGCCTTCGCGAGCGCGGCGTTCAGCTTCTGCACGATCTCGCGCGGCAGGTTCGCCGGTCCGTACCAGCCGAGCCAGCCGACCAGATCGATGCCCTTCAGCCCCTGCTCCGCGAGCGTCGGGACGTTCGGCAGGAACGGCGAGCGCTGGGGCGCGACCACGCCGATCAGACGCACCTTGCCGGTGTTCGCGTTCTGGATGCCGGTGGTCGCGGCGTCGAACATCAGCTGCACGCGCCCCGCGAGCAGGTCCTTCATCGCGTCGCCCGCGCCCTTGTAGGGCACGTGCACCATCTCGACGCCGATCTGGCGCATCAGCATCTCGGCGAAGATGTGCGACGACGTGCCGGTACCGAACGACGCGATGTTCAGCTTGCCCGGGTTCGCCTTCGCCCAGGCGACGAGCTCGCGCACGCTCGTCGCCGGAATCGACTCGTGCACGACCAGCACCTGCGAGCCGCGCGAGCCGAGCGAGATCGGCGTGAAGTCGCGAAACGGATCGTACGGCACGTGCGCCTGCGTGTGGGGGTTCTGCGCGAACGCGCCGTTGAAGGTGTAGAGGAGCGTGTGCCCGTCGGGCGGCGACTTCGCCACCTCGGCAGCCGCGAGCATCGTCGCCGCGCCCGGCTTGTTCTCGACGATCACCGGCGCACCGAGCGCCTCGCCCAGTTTCGGCGCGACGAGCCGCGCCTGGATGTCGGTGCCGCCGCCGGCGGCGAAGCCGACCAGCACCCGGATCGGCCTGCCGGGTTGCGGGAACGCCTGCGCGCCCGCCTGAGTGCCCGCGACCGCTGTCGCGAGCGCGAGCGTCGCGACGACGAACCGCCTGCGCGCCGGGATCATGCCGATTTCACCCAGCGGAACACCCGCACCGGCGGGATGTTGAGCAGTTCCAGCTCCTCGTGCGCTTCGCCGAGAAACGGGCGACACAGCCGCTCGACCGCGCCGCTCACTTGATACGCGACGAACCGGCCCCCGGGGGCGAGCGCCTCGGTGACCGCCGAGAGGACGCGCTCGGCCCTGCGACGACCGAGCGTGGAGAACGGAATGCCGGAGATCACTGCATCGGCCGCCCCGAGCCGATATTCGGCAAGGATGGCGCGCAGGTCCTCGGCGCTTCCCAGATGCGCGATCAGCCGCGGATCCTCGATGCGGCGCAGCAGCGAATGCAGGCGCGGATCGATCTCCACGCTCAGCAGTCGCGCCTGCGGCGGCATCGCCGCGAGTATCGCGCGCGTCGTGCCCCCGGTGCCCGAGCCAAGCTCGACGATCGTCGTCGCCCGGTGGACTTCGGCCAGATCGAGAATGCGCCGCTCGGCGAAGCGCGAACTCGGGATCACCGACCCGACCCGTGCTGGTCGGCGCAGGAATGCACCGAAGAAGATCAGGCGCTCGTCGATACCCTCCCGCAAGCGTTGCGCGCCCCCGCGTTTGTCAGGCGTCATGGCGTTGTTCGACCTCCCTCGTTTTGTACGCCCCGGCCGGGCGTGGCCCTGCGGACCGCGGCCGTCAGACCGGATTGTAGAGCGTGCGCCGCAATGGTGCGCGAACAACGACGCGGCTAAAATGCCGGTCCGCCGTCGGCGCCGCCCGAACCCTCGATCGCATGCCGTCTCCCGAACTGCGCGTCGGCTGCAGCGGCTTTCCGATGGCGCGGGCGCGCTATTTCGCCGCCTTCCGGCTGGTCGAGGTGCAGCACACCTTCTATGAGCCCCCGGGGCCCGCGACCCTCGCGCGCTGGCGGGCCGAAGCGCCGTCCGACTTCGAATTCACGCTCAAGGCCTGGCAGCTCGTCACCCACGAGCCGTCGAGCCCCACTTACCGGCGGCTGCGAACGCCGATTGCACCGGGGCGGCGAAGCCGCTACGGGAGCTTTCGCCCGACACCGGAAGTGGCCGGCGCCTGGCGGCGCACGCTCGAGTGCGCCCGCGCGCTTCGCGCGCGTGCGATCGTCTTTCAGTGCCCGGTGTCGTTTGCGCCCACCGAAGAGCACGTCGCAAACCTGCGCCGGTTCTTCCGCGGCGCGCGCGCCGAAGCGGGCGAGATCGCGCTCGGCTGGGAGCCGCGCGGCGCCTGGCCGCGAGCGCTCGTTCGCGAGCTTTGCGCGGAACTGGGCGTTCGGCCGGTGCTCGATCCGCTCGCCGCGATGCCCTACCCCGGCCCCTGGCGCTACTTTCGCCTGCACGGTCGAGGCGGCTACCGCGATCGCTACAGCGACGCCGAGCTGCGCGGGATTCTGTCGCTTTGCCGCGGAACGACCTACGTGCTGTTCAACAATGCCGCGATGGTCGAGGACGCGCAGCGCTTTCTCGCGCTCGCCGAGGCGCGATGAGCCGGCGGCTGCGCCACCGCTGGGACCTCTCGGCGCGGGAAGCGATCGCGCTACAGCAGCGGCTTGCGCCGCGGGTCGAGCGGCGCGACCGCCTGCCCGAGGTGCGCACCGTCGCCGGCGTGGACGCGAGCTACGACGAGGCGCGGAAGCTCGCGCTCGCGGCGGTTGCGGTGCTCGCGTTTCCGGGGTTGCAGCGGCTCGATCAGGCGATCGCGCGCGTGCCGGTCGCTTTCCCGTACGTGCCGGGACTGCTCTCTTTCCGCGAGCTGCCGGCGGTGCTCGCCGCGTTCGAGCGCCTGCGCGCGCTGCCCGACCTCGTCCTGTGCGACGGACAGGGCATCGCGCACCCGCGCCGCTTTGGGATCGCGAGCCACCTCGGCCTGCTGCTCGACTTGCCGACGATCGGCGTTGCGAAGACGCGGCTCGTGGGCGAGCACCGCGCACCGCCCGACCGGCGCGGCGCCTGGACGCCGCTCACCGACCGGGACGAGGCGATCGGCGCGGTCGTGCGCACCCGCAAGGGCGCGAAACCGCTCTACGTCTCGATCGGCCACCGCGTGAGTCTCGCGAGCGCCGTGCGCTGGACGATGGCCTGCACGACGCGCTATCGCCTGCCGGAGACGACGCGCGCGGCCGACCGGCTCGCCGCTACCGCGCGAGCGGCTTGAAACGGATGCGCCTCGGGCGCGCGCCCTCCTCGCCCAGCCGCCTGCGCTTGTCGGCCTCGTACTCCTGGTAGTTGCCGGCAAAGAACACGACCTGCGAGTCGCCTTCGAAGGCGAGGATGTGGGTGGCGATGCGGTCGAGAAACCAACGGTCGTGCGAAATCACGAGGACGCTTCCCGGAAATTCGAGCAGTGCCTCCTCGAGCGCGCGCAGCGTCTCGACGTCGAGGTCGTTCGACGGCTCGTCGAGCAGCAACACGTTCGCGCCCGAGGCGAGCTGGATCGCAAGGTGCAGTCTCCCGCGCTCGCCGCCCGAGAGCGCCGCGACCGGCTTCTGCTGGTCGGCGCCGCGGAAGTTGAAGCGCGCAAGATAGGCCCGCGCCGGCATCTGAAAGCGCCCCACGCTGATCGTATCTTGCCCGCCCGCGAGCGCTTCGAACACCGTTTTTTCGCCCGCAAGCCCCTCGCGCGACTGGTCCACGTGGGCGAGCTTCACGGTCTTTCCGATGAGAATCCTGCCGGCGTCGGGTTGCTCGCGACCGGTGATCATGCGAAAGAGCGTGGACTTTCCCGCGCCGTTCGGGCCGATGATGCCGACGATCGCGCCGGGCGGCACCTTGAACGAGACCTTTTCCATCAGCAGCCGATCGCCGTAGCCCTTGCTGACGTCCACGAGCTCGATCACCTCGTTGCCGAGCCGCTCGCCCGGCGGGATGAAGATCTCGTTGGTCTCGTTGCGCTTCTGGTACTCGTACTGCGACAGCTCCTCGAACCGTGCAAGGCGAGCCTTCGATTTCGCCTGACGGCCCTTCGGGTTCTGACGCACCCATTCGAGCTCGGCCTTCATGGTCTTGATGCGCGCCGCCTCCTGCTTCGCCTCCTGCTCGAGGCGCCGCTCCTTCTGTTCCAGCCACGACGAGTAGTTGCCCTGCCACGGGATGCCGTAGCCGCGGTCGAGCTCGAGGATCCAGCCGGCGACGTTGTCGAGGAAATAGCGGTCGTGGGTGACCGCGACCACCGTGCCCGGGAAGCGGTGCAGGTACTGCTCCAGCCACTCGACGCTCTCGGCGTCGAGATGGTTGGTCGGCTCGTCGAGCAGCAGCAGGTCCGGTTTTTCGAGCAGCAACCGGCAGAGCGCCACGCGGCGCCGCTCGCCGCCCGAGAGCGTGCCGATTCTCTGCTCCCAGGGCGGAAGCCGCAGCGCATCGGCGGCGATCTCCAGCTCCTGGTCGCCGCCGGCGGCGTTGACGATCGCCTCGAGCCTCGCCTGCTCGGCGGCGAGCTTGTCGAAATCGGCGCCCTCTTCGGCGTACGCCGCGTACACCGCCTCGAGCTGACGCTTCGCCTCGGCCACATCGGCGCGCGCTTCCTCGACCGTTTCGCGCACGGTCTTGTCCGGATCGAGCACCGGCTCCTGGGGCAGAAAACCGACGCGAATGCCCGGCATGCGCTCGACCTCGCCTTCGTACTGGTCGTCCACGCCCGCCATGATCCGCAGAAGCGTCGACTTGCCCGAGCCGTTCAGGCCGAGCACGCCGATCTTTGCGCCGGGGAAAAAGTGCAGCGAGATGTTCCGCAGGATCGTCCGCTGCGGCGGCACGGTCTTCGACACGCGCCGCATCGTGTACACGTATTTCGCCATCGGGGTTCCGAGACGGCCACTGAGAGGCCGCTATGCCAGCCGCCGGATCCCGGGTACCTGGTCGAACCCGGCGTCGAAACTGAGGATGCGCGAGACGTCGTTGCGCTGCATCAGCGCCACATGGATCGCGTCGCGCGCCGAAAGGCCGGGAGAGCCGTGCAGCAGGTCTTTGGCGCGCTCGACGTCGCGATGCTCGATGGGGAAGACTTCGTCCACGACGCCGAGCAGCGCGTCGAACGCAGGCTGGATCGCGTCGCGCCGCGCGATCGCGATGTAGCGATACAGGATTTCCTGCAGGACCTCGGCATCGGTGACGAGCCTCTCGCCTTCGGCCACGGCGCGTTCGAGCAGCTCGCGCGCCGCCGTCTTGTTCGGGTGCGCCGCGCCGACGAGGTACATCGGCACGTTGGAATCCACGAAGATCACGCGCCGCGGCCGCGCTCGATCTCGGCGAGCATGCGCTCGATGTCAGCCGTGGGATACGCGTGCCGGGCGGCCGCCCGGATCGCTGCGAGCTTGCGCCCCGCGTCGCGAGCGGGCTCGGCGCGGCGCGCCGCGCGCAGCGCCCGCCGCACCCATTCGGCGACCGTGGTGTTCGAGCGGCGCGCAAGGCGCCGCAGCTCGCGCATCTCGGCGTCGTCGAGCAACACCTGCAGCCGCTTGCTCATGGCGATACTCTATGTGACTCATCGTGATGAGTCAATCTGATGCGGGCTCAAGGCGCGCGAGCACGCCGTTCGGCTCGTCGGTGAGGAGGTAGAGCAGGCCGTCGGGGCCTTCGCGCACGTCGCGGATGCGCCCGAGTACGCCGCGCAGCAGCCGCTCCTCCTTCACCACCTTTTCACCCTCCAGCCGCAGGCGAACGAGCGACTGCTCGCGCAGCGCGCCGAGAAAGAGGTCGCCCTTCCAGCGCGCGAACCGGCTCCCGGTATAGAACGCCATGCCCGAGGGCGCGATCGATGGCGTCCAGACGTGGACCGGCTGCGCCATGCCCGGCTTGTGCGTGCCCTCGCCGATTCTCGTGCCGGTGACGTAGTTGACGCCGTAGGTGATCACCGGCCAGCCGTAATTGACGCCGGCGCGGATCACGTTCAGCTCGTCGCCGCCCTGCGGGCCGTGCTCGTGCGCCCACAGAAGGCCCGTCTGCGGATGCAGCGCCGCGCCCTGGATGTTGCGGTTGCCGAGGGTGTATTTCTCCGGCTTCCAGCCCGCTCGGCCGACGAACGGATTGTCGTGCGGCACGCGTCCGTCGTCGTGCAACCGGATGACCGAGCCGGCATGATCGTCGGGACGCTGTGCGCGGTCCATCTCGCCGCGGTCCCCGAGCGTGATGTAGAGATAACCGGCCCGGTCGAAAACGAGCCGCGCGCCGAAGTGCCTGCCGCTCGCGCCTTTCGGGCTCTGGCGGAAAATGACCTCGGCGCCCTCGATGCGGTCGCCGACGAGCCGGCCGCGCGCGACCTCGGTGCCGACGCCGTCCGCGCCCCGTGCGGCAAACGCCCAGTAGACGAGCTGGTTGCGCGCGAAATCCGGGTGCAAGGCGACGTCCATCAATCCGCCCTGGCCGTGCGGCGCGACCGGCGGCAGGCCGGGCACCGGCTGGGGCTCCAGCCGCCCGTCGCGCACGATGCGCAGGCGCCCGGCGCGCTCGGTCACCAGCATCCGCCCGTCCGGCAGGAACGCGACCGACCACGGGTGCGCGAGCCCCGACACGACGATCGTCACGCTGAAGCGGTGCTCTTCGCTGCGGTAGGTCTGCGCTGGCGCCCCGGTGGCGGCGGCGAGCAGCAGCGCAGCGAACAGTCGGGCGAGGCGCGCAGGCACGGGACCGCGATTATCCGGGGTTTGCGCCCCCCGCGCGGCGAAGCTCGCGCAAATCGGCGGCTTCTTTTTCTCCCAGGTCCCAGAATAATCCCGCCATCAGCGCGAGCGCCTCGCGCGCGAGCGGCGCGAGCAGGTGCTCGTTCGGCGCGTGCTGGCTGCAGCCGGCGTACGAATGCGGGATCCAGATGGTGGGCAGGCCGAGGAGCTGCGCGAAAACGTCATTCGGCAGCGAACCGCCGAGGTTCGGAAGGATCGCCGGCCGCACGCCCGAGGTGCGCGCAAGCGACGCCGCGACCCAACGCACCCAAGGATGCTCGGGATCGAGCCGCGTGGCGGGGAAAAACCCTTCGCGCAGCCGACTTACCTTCACCCTCGAAAAGCCGTGCCGCGCCAGATGCCGCTCGAGCGCGGGGACGATCTCGTCCGGCTCCACGCCGACGACGAACCGCAGTTGGCAGTGCGCCTGTGCGCGTGGCGGGATCGCGTTCACCGGACGCTGCGGGTCTCCGCAGACGAAGGCGAGCACTTCGAAGCTCGGCCACCCGAAGACGCGCTCGGCGGGCGTAAGGCCGGGTTCCCCCCAGTCGCGGTCCACCGCCGGGCCGCCGGCACCCGCTTCGATCTCGATGTTGGCGAGCGCGGCGCGCACCGCGGGCGTGAGCGTGCCCGGACGCCACTCCGGCACCCGGATCTCGCCGCGCGCACCGGTGATGCAGGCGAGCGCGTGCGCGAGGACGATGCCGGGATTTGCGATCAGCCCGCCCCAGTTGCCCGAGTGGTGCGCGCCCTCGCGCAGGTTCACCTCGAGCGCGATGTTGAGCACCCCGCGCGCGCCGAGAAAGAGCGTCGGACGCCGCGCCGACACCCGCGGGCCGTCGGAGGCGATGAAGACGTCGGCGGCGAGCGCCGCGCGCTCGCGTTCGCAGACCTCGCGCAGCCCGGGCGAGCCGACCTCCTCGCCGGTCTCGACCAGTACCTTGAGGTTGAACCCGAGCCGGCCGCGCGTCTCGATCACCGCCGCGAGCGCGCCGAGGTTGATCGTGTGCTGGCCCTTGTTGTCGGCGGTGCCGCGGCCGTAGAACCGCTTGCCTTCGCGCACGAGTCGCCAGGGATCGAGCCCCGCGCGCCATGCGCCTTCCTGCCCGCGCACGACGTCGCCGTGCGCGTACGAGAGCACCGTGAGCGCGGCGTCCGGCTCGGTGCGCTCGGCGAGCAGAAACGGACCTGCGTCGGCCGGGCCGGCGAGGCGCCGCGAGCGGAAGCCGAGCCGCTCGAACGAGGGCCGAAGTTCGGCGAAAAGATAACGCTCGAGCGCCGGCGCCCGTTCGGGGTTCTGGCTTTCGGTCGGTATCGCGACCCGGCGCGCGAGGTCGGCCTCGAAGCCGCCCTCGTCGAAATAGCGCTCGGCGCGCCGGATCGCCTCCGCCCGGGTCACGGCGCGATGTTACGCCGCGCCCGGCGGTATTACAGTCACCCCGATGGCGACCGCGCGATTCCGCTTTCACGGCGTGCTGGAACGGTTCCTGCCGCGCGAGCGGCGCGGCCGGGCGTTCGCTCACGCCTGCGCGCGGGCGGCGACGCTCAAGAACGCGATCGAATCGGTCGGCGTGCCGCACACCGAAGTCGCGCTCGCGCTGGTGAACGGCGAGCGCGCGACGCTCTCGCGCATCGTGCGCGAGGGCGATGCGGTCGAGGTCTACCCCTGGCCGGCGCGCCGGGCGCCCCACGAACCGGGTCGGCCGGAGTTCGTCGCCGACGCGCACCTCGGGGGACTCGCGCGCTTCCTGCGCATGCTCGGTTTCGATACCGTGCACCACGCGCACATCTCCGACGAGGAAATCCGGCGTCTCGCGCGCAGGGAGCGCCGCATCGTGCTCACCCGCGACCGGGAGTTGCTCAAGTGCCGCGAGATCGTGCGCGGCGGCTACGTGCACGCGCGAAAACCCGAGGCGCAGCTGCGGGAGGTCGTCGCGCGCTTCGGTCTCGTTGCCTGCGCGCGCCCCTTCACCCTGTGCCTCGTGTGCAACGTCGCGCTGCGGCCGGTGGCGAAAGCATCGATCCTGGAGCGGCTGCCGCCCGCGGTCGCGGCCTCGCGCGAGCACTTCGTGCGCTGCGCGCGCTGCGGCCGCGTCTACTGGGAAGGCTCGCACTACGCGCGCATGCGCGCTGCGCTCGACCGTCTCACGGACGGCGGGACGTGATCTGCGCGCGGACCGCGGCCGGCAGCTCCACCCATCCGGCGAAGAGGACCTCCGGACCGTAGCCCGCGAGCGAGCGCGCCGCGGGGCGGCGAACGAAGAAGCCGATCAGTCGGCGAAGCAGCGTCATCGCGGGCGTCCGGTCAAGGCGGTCCGGGAATCTGTCCACCGCACCGGATAACGACCGTCCGCGAAAAAAGTTGACCCCGGGAGAAAAGCCGCCGGAGCCCGCCCGGGACGACGCGGGCTACTCGGCCGCGATCAGCTTCGCGAGGAACTCGGCGTCGCGCCGCAGACGCTCGGACTCTCCGTCATAGACGATCCGGCCGCGGTCCATGACCACCGTGCGCTCGGAAAACCCCAGCGCGACGCGGCTGTTCTGCTCGACCAGCACGATCGAGAGGCCGCCGGCGTCACGCAGCCGCGCGAGCACTCCGGTGAGCGCCTGAACGATGACCGGCGCAAGCCCTTCGGTCGGTTCATCCATCAGGAGCACCGAGGGGTTCGTCATGAGCGCCCGCGCGATCGCGAGCATCTGCTGCTCGCCCCCCGAGAGCTGCGTGCCGGCGTTCGCGAGTCGCTCCTTCAGGTTCGGGAACAGCTCGAACACGCGCGCCGCGTCCCAGTACCCGGGGCGCGCGCAGATCTCGAGGTTTTCGCGCACGCTGAGCGACGGGAAGATCTCGCGCTCCTGCGGAACGTAGCCGAGACCGAGGCGCGCGCGCTGGTGCGGCGGCAGCCCTTCGATGCGCCGGCCGGCGAGCCGGATCTCGCCCGCGTGCAGCGTCGTGTGCCCCATGACGGTCTCGAGCAGCGTCGATTTGCCGACGCCGTTGCGACCGATGATCGAGATGCTTTCGCCCGCGGCGAGCGCGAGGCTCACCTCCTCGAGCACGTGCGTCTCGCCGTAGCCGGCGCTCACGCCCCTGAGCGCCAGCGCCTCAGCCATCGAGCGCGCTCCCGAGGTAGACCGCGCGCACGTCGCGGTTGGCGGCGATCTCGGCCGGCGTGCCTTCGGCGAACACCGCGCCGCTCACCATGACCGTGATGCGCTTGGCGAAGCGGAACACGACGTCCATGTCGTGCTCGATGATGAGGATCGCGATCTCGGCGGGCAGCGAGGCGATCGCGTCGAGGATGATGTGGCTTTCGGCGCTCGGGATGCCGGCCGCCGGCTCATCCAGCAGCAGCACCCGGGGCGCGAGCCCGAGCGCGATCGCGATCTCGACGAGCCGCTGACGGCCGTAGGGCAGCTCGCCGATGCGCCGGCCGGCGTCGTCGCCGAGCTTGAGCATCTCGACGAGGCGTATCGTCTCGTCGAGCACCTCGCGGTGCGCGCCGGCGGGCTTCAGCATCGCGCCGCCCGCGCCCATGCGCTCGGCGACCGCGATCGCGACGTTCTCGAGCACCGTCAGGCCGCGAAAGAGCTGCGAGATCTGGAAGGTGCGCGCGATGCCGCGCTTGACCCGCTTCGCCTGCGGAAGGTGCGTGACGTCCTCGCCCTCGAGCAGCACCTGCCCGCGCGAGGGCGCGAGCACCCCGGTGAGCAGGTTGACGAACGTCGTCTTGCCGGCGCCGTTCGGTCCGATCAAAGCGTGGCGCGCGCCGCGCTCGAGACGAAAATCGATCTCGCGCGCGACTTCGAGCGCACCGAACGCCTTGCACAGACCGCGCGTCTCGAGGATCGGGATCGCGCCGCTCACACGCCCCCCCGGCGCGCCGCGAACCGGCGCGCGAGCGGCTCGGCGAGCCCGAGGATGCCGTTGCGGGCGTAGAGCGCGACGAGCACCAGAAGCACGCCGACGCCGAGTTGCCAGGCCGTCGGATACGCCTTCGCGAGCACGTGCTCGAGCAGCAGGAACGCCACCGCGCCGACGAACGCGCCGTAGAGCCGTCCGTAGCCGCCGAGGATGAGCATGATCATCACGCCGGCGGAGCGATCGAGGCCGAGCACCGCGAGGTTGACGAAGCCGGTCGCCTGCGCAAAGAGCCCGCCGGCGACGCCGGCGAGCGCCGCCGAGATCGTGTAGGCGACGACGAGGCGCGTGCGCACCGGCGCGCCCACCGCGTGCATCCTCAGCACGTTCTCGCGCACGCCGGTCAGGCTCTGGCCGAAGGACGAGTACACCAGGGTGCGCACCAGGACGAAGCAGGCGAACAGCACCGCGAGCGCGTACAGGTACTGCGTTCGGAAGTAGAGCACGTCGAACTCGAACAGCCCCAGGATCTTCTGGAACTTGAGCCCGGGGATCCCGTCGAAGCCCCCCGTCCAGGCGGCGCCCATGTTCGCCGCCTGCTCGAGAAGCGCCATCGTGCAGAGCGTGAGCATGAGCAGCGTCAGGCCGTGCGTGCGCAGGAGCACGAGCCCGCTCAGGAATCCGATCGTCGCCGCGACCGCCGCCGCGGCGGCAAGGCCCGAAAGCGGCTCGTTCCAGCCGGCGTGCGCCGCGAGCATGCCGACGGTGTAGGCGCCCGCGCCGAAGAACGCGGCGTGTCCGAGGGTCACGATCCCGGCGTAGCCGAGCACGAGGTCGAGCGAGAGCGCAAACAGCACCGTGACGAGCAGCTGCGTGCCGAAGGAAAGGTAGGTCGGGAACACGAAGAACGCCGCGAGCGCCGCGATCCACGGCAGCGCCTCCCACCAGCGCAGCCGGTGCCGGCGCGCGAACGCCTCGGCCGCGGCCGCCGCCCCGCGCATCATGCCCCTTTCCTCCCGAAGAGCCCCTGCGGCCGCGCAAGGAGCAGCACGAGTGTGAGCGCGTAGATGAACATCGTGCCGCCCTTCGGGAAATGGATCTTCAGCACGAAGTCGAGCACGCCGATGAGCAGCGCCGCGAAGAACACCCCGGTGACGCGTCCGAGGCCGCCGACGGCGACGACGATGAGAAAGTAGGCGAGGTACCGCAGCGGATAGTTGGGGTCGAGGCCGAGGATCTCGGCGCCGAGCCCGCCGCCGACCGCCGCGAGCCCGCTGCCGATCGCGAACGTGACGGTGAACAGGCGTCCGACGTCCACGCCGAGCGATGCGGCCATTCTGCGGTTGTCCACGGCAGCGCGGATGCGGGCACCGAACCGGGTGCGCTCGAACCCGAGCCACAGCGCGAGCGCAAGCGCCACTCCGGTCGCGATCACCACCAGGCTGTAGGTCCGGTAGCGAACGAAGCCGAGGTCGGTCTCGCCGCGCATCCAGTCGGGAAGCCGGATCGTCTGCGTCTCCGGGCCGACGCCGAGCGTGATCGCCGCGATCATCACGAACACGAGGCCGATCGTGAAAAGGACCTGATCGAGTTCGCCCGCGCGGTACAGGCGGGCATAGAGCGTGCGCTCGAGCAGCCCCGCGAGCAGCGCCACCGCGACGAACGCGAGCGCAAGCGCCGCGACGAACCCGAGCCCGGCGTGCTTCATCGCGAGCACCATGGTGTAGCCGCCGAGCATCGCGAACCCTCCGTGCGCGAGGTTGACGAAGCCCATCAGGCCCATCGTCACCGACAGGCCGACCGACACGATGAACAGCACCATGCCGGCGGCGAAGCCGCCGAGAAATACGCCTGCGATGTCCATGAACGAAAAGCCGCCGCCCGCGCGTCAGCCGCGGGCGGCGGCGTCCTGCGAACGTCCGCGGCCTACTTGCCGCAGCGGTCCACTTTCAGCTCCTTGCACATGTCCTTGACCGCCGGCGTGACCGCGAGAGTCTTCTGCACGAGCCGCCCGCCGACCTTCACCACCTCGCTCAGGTACTCGTTCATCACGATGTCGCGCGTCGCCGGATCGATCATGATCGGCCCGCGCGGGCTGTCGAACTTCCAGCCGCGCAGCGCGGCGATGAAATTGTCGGCGTCGAGCTTGCACTTGTTCGCGCGCGCGGCGTGCGCGATCGCGGCCATGCCGTCGTAGCCCTGCACCGCCATGAAGTCGGGCGTCGAGGTCGGGCCCCATTCCTTGCGCCAGGCCTCGACGAAGCGCTTGTTCACCGGGTTGTCGAGGTCGGCGTTGTAGTGGTGCATGGTGATCAGGCCGATCGCGTCGTCGCCCATCTGCTGCAGCTTGTGGTCCGGCGTGATGTCGCCGGGGCCGACGAGGCGGATGCCGGCCTGGCGCATGCCGAGCGCGTTGTAGGTCTTTACCAGCGCGACCGCGTGATCGCCCGAGGGCACGAACACGAAGAAGACGTCGGGCTTCCTGTCCTTCGCGCGCTGCAGGAAGGGGGTGAAATCCGGCACCTGCCCGGGCCCGCCCATCGGAATCTCGTCGAGCACCTTGCCGCCCGCCTTCTCGAACGCGGTCTTGAACGCGAGCAGGCTGTCCTTGCCCGGGGGATAGTCGGTGTAGCCGATCACCGCGGTCTTCGCCTTCAGGTTCTTCACCAACGCCTCGCCCATGGCGTAACCCGCGTGCCACATCGAGAACGACACCCGCGCGATCACCGGCGAAAGGTTCGTGATCCATGCGGTGCCGGCGTTCATGATGAGGAACGGCTTCTTTGCCGCAGTGATCACCGGCTCCATCGCGATCGCGTTCGACGAGTAGATCACGCCGGTAATGATGTCCACCTTGTCCTGGGTGATCAGCTCCTGCGCCGCGGTCTTCGCATCCGCGCCGCCGGGGTTTTTGTCGTCGCGGCGGATGATCTCGACCTTGCAGGGCGCGAACGCGTCCGGGTTGAGCTTCATGAAAAGCTGCATGCCGCGGTCGATCTGCTGCGCGAGCTCGGCGCCCACCCCGGTGTAGGTGAGCACCACGCCGATCCTCACCGTTTGCGCCTGCGCGGCGCCGGCGGCGAGCGCCGCGGCGAGCGCAAGGCTGCATCCGAGTGCTGCGCGTTTCATCGTGTCTCTCCTCCTTTGGGCCGTGTGAGTGGTGAATGCTAAATCAGCGCGCCGCCCCGAGGCAATCGGGTTGCGCCGGCGCCGGTGCCGGGCGGGTCCGGAAAAAGATAGTTGCAAATGCATACAAATCGCGCTAGGCTCGCTCGCATGCCGCGCAGCGACCTGCCGCCGTTCGACCTCGAGCGTCATCCGTTCTTCTGGCTCACGCAGACGATCGGCAGCCGCGACCGGCGGCTCGCGCGCGCGCTGCGGCGCTTTCGCCTGCGGGTGCCGGAGTGGCGCGTGCTCGCGTCGCTGCGCGCGCGCCGCCGCTGCGCGATGGGCGAGCTCGCCGATCTCGCGACGATCGACCGCAGCACCCTTTCCCGCACCGTCGACCGCATGGCGCAGGCCGGCTGGGTCGTGCGCCTGTCGGACGCCGACGACGCCCGCGTGACCCGCATCGCGCTCACCGCTGCCGGCGAACGGCTGTTCGCGCGCCTGTGGCCGACGGTCGAAGAGATCAACCGCGCGGCGCTCGAGGGGCTGTCCGAGGATGCGCTCGCGGCGCTGCGCGCGATCCTCGCGCGCATGAAGTCCAACCTGGACGAGGAACGCGCCGCCGGGCGGCGGGCCGCTTAAGACAGAGGAGTCCGACATGCTTCAGGAGACGATTCCCGACCTTTCCAAGTTCGTCGAGCCCGACCGGGTGCGCCGCGAGGTCTACGTCGACCCGCGGATCTTCGAGCTCGAGATGCAGCGTATCCACGAGCGCGTCTGGATCTACTGCGGTCACGAATCGCAGGTGCCGAAGCCCGGCGACTACTGGACGGTGCGCATCGGGCGCCAGCCGATGGTGATGGTGCGCGGCGCCGACGGCCGCGTACACGTGCTCTACAACCGCTGCCCGCACCGGGGCGCGATGCTGTGCGGCGACCAGCACGGCAACACCGGCGCGTTCTTCCGCTGCTCGTATCACGCCTGGACGTTTCACCACGACGGGCGGCTGCGCAACATCCCGATGATGGAATCGGGCTACGCCGGCACGCGCCTGTCGCGCGACAACCCGGACTGCCACGTCAAGCCTGCCGCCCGCGTCGAGTCCTACCGCGGGTTCGTGTTCGCGAGCCTCGCCGCCGACGGCCCGACGCTCGCCGAGTTCCTCGGCGAGGCGCGCGTCGCCTTCGACGACATGTGCGACCGGGCGCCCGCGGGCGAGGTCGAGATCGTGCCGAACTGTTTCCGCGTCGTGCAGCACTCGAACTGGAAGATCTTCCTCGAAAATCAGCTCGACGCGCTGCACCCGTCGGTGACGCACCAGTCGGCCGGGCGCGCGGCGCACGAGGTGGAAAAGGAGATCGAGCGGCGCACCGGCAAGGCGCCGCTGTCCTATCACATGCTCTCGGCCTTTGCGACCGTGACGATCGACAAGTGGGACGCGTTCCAGACGCTCAACTATCCCTACGGGCATTGCCTGCTCACCGGCTACATGGGCTTGCGCCCGCGCGATCCCGATACGCTCGCCTACGAGGCGGCGCTCGAGAAGGCGTACGGCAAGAAACGCGCCGAGGAAATCCTCTCGGTCAACATCCATCACGTGCTCATCTACCCGGGGCTGTCGGTCCAGCCGCAGCTGCAACAGCTGCGCGCGGTGCGCCCCTTGAGCGTCGACCGCACGCTCACCGAGATCTGGCACTTCCGGCTGAAAGGGGCGCCGGAGGCGATCTACCGGCGCGCGCTCGCCTATTACAACCTCGTCAATTCGCCCTCGACCATGATCAACGCCGACGACCTGGAGAACTTCTGGAAGTGCCACCAGGGGCTCGCCTCCGCCGGCGGCGACTGGGTGAGCTTTCACCGTCACTACGGGCGGGACGTGGAAAAAGACGGCGTCGTTTCGAGCGGTCCGAACATGGGCACCTCGGAAGCGCCAATGCGCAACCAGATGAAGGCGTGGGTGCAGTACATGACCGCGGAGAAGTGACATGGCGAGGAAAACCGCCCCGAAGAGCAAGGCCGCCGCGCGCACACCGTCGGCGGCGCGCGCGAGCGGCGCGCTGCTGCAGCACGACGTCGAGCAGTTCCTGTACCGCCAGGCCGAACTGCTCGACACGCGCCAGTGGCAGCAGTGGATCGACCTCTTCGCCGAGGACGGCATCTACTGGATGCCGCCCGATCCGTCGCATACGACCTGGGAGGGGATGCCGGCGATCTTCGCCGAGGACCGCAACCTGATGACCGTGCGCATGAAGCGGCTGCTGCATCCGGACGCCTGGTCGCAGCGGCCGCTGTGGGGAACCAATCACGTCGTCTCGAACGTCGTGATCGAGAAAGCGACGCCCGCCGAGGTGCACGTGCGCTCGCGGTTTCACATGCTCGAGCTGCGCCGCGACGACGTGCGCCACTTCGCCGGCAGCTACCGCCACGAGCTGCAGCGCACGAAGGACGGCTTCCGCATCAAGCTTCAGCGGGTGGACATGACGAACGCCCAGGCCGCCTACGACTACGTGCTCCAGGCCTGGGTGTGAGCGATCGCGCCCGGCCACGTCGCGCCGCGTCAGCAGCCGCGCGACCGATGCGGGCGCCGCGATCCGCGCGGGCGGAGGCGAAGCGCCCCTCCGCCCGCGAGCGTTTTCAGGACTCGGTGTCGGTCCTTCGTTCGCCCTCCGACGTCTGGTCGGTGCTGGCGGCGGAGACGATCGCGCTTTCTTCGGCCGCGGCGGAGTTCGCGGCTTCGATCGGCGCGCCGGCGACCACCGCAAGCGGTTCCGTCGGCTCCAGGCCCTCCAGCGCAAGCGCCGGAGTCGCCCCGACCAGCCACGCGGCGACAAGGACCGCGAGCTTCCTCATCGTCATGACTTTCCTCCTCTTTGGCCTGGCGCGGAGGCGTTGCGTCCTGCCGCGCCTTCGCTGCCACTGACCGGCGATCCGGCGCCGGAGTTCCCGGAAAAAAAAGCGGCGCAAAGCGCCGCTCCATGCACCTTGAGACTCGCGTCCGATCAGTGGATCGGAAGCCGCTTCGCCGCGACCTTCTTCGGCAGCGTGAGCATCAGCACGCCGTCGCGGTACTTCGCTTCCGCCGCCGATTCGTCGACCGCTTCGGGCAACGTCAGCGTGCGGCTCACGCGCCCGCTCGCGCGCTCGCGCACGAGCCAGCGATCGTCGCCGCCCGCGGCCTTCTCGACCGGGATCTCGGCGCTGATCGTGACGGTCTCGCCGTTGATGCTCACCTGGATCGCGTCCTTGCTCGCACCCGGCAGGTTCACCCAGACGCGATAGGCGTTGTCGTCCGCGGTCACGTCCATCGGGGCCGCGGCCGAGACGCTGCGCACGAACCCGTACGCCGGACGGAAGAAGGACGGGAACAGATCGAACATGTCCTCGTCGTCGAAGAAGCTCCGCAGACCGCTCTCCGGAAGGCCGGTCACGATCCGCAGAGGATCCCACCTCACGATGTCGGTCATGCAACCACCTCCTTCGATGTCAATTTCCTGCGGGCCCAGGGCCCTCGATGCCGCGACAGTGGGGGCGACGCGCGCGCGTTTCAAGGCGCCGCCGCCCGTAGAATCCGCCCGGTGAAGCAGGAAACACCGCCCGCCGAGGCGATCCGCATCCGCGGCGCGCGGCACAACAACCTCAAGAACCTCGACCTCGACATCCGGACCGGCGAGCTGCTCGTGGTCACCGGCGTGTCCGGCTCGGGCAAGTCCTCGCTCGTCTTCGACACGCTCTACGCCGAGGGCCAGCGCCGCTACGTGGAGACGTTCAGCCCCTACGCCCGCCAGTTCCTCGAGCGCATGGACCGGCCGCACGTGGACGCGATCGAGGGCGTGCCGCCGGCGATCGCGATCGACCAGGTCAATCCGGTGCGCACCTCCCGCTCGACGGTCGGCACGATGACCGAGCTCGCCGACCACCTGAAGCTGCTCTATGCGCGCGCTGCGCGCCTTCACTGCCGCGGCTGCGGCCGCCCGGTCGCGCGCGACACACCCGAGTCGATCTATGCGGCGCTCGCCGAGCGAGCGGCCCAGGCCGGCGACCCGCGGCTTGCGATCACCTTCCCGGTCGCGATCCCGAGGAACTTCGGCGCGGCCGAAGTCGAGGCGCTGCTCGCGCGTCAGGGCTACACCCGCCTCTACGCGCGCGCGCCGGATCGGATCGAGGTCCTCCAAGACCGCTTCCGGTTGTCGGCGGTCGAGCGCGTGCGCGCGCTCGATGCGATCGAGGCGGCGCTTCGCTTGGGCCGCGGCCGGGTGAACGTCTATGCCGAGGCGCCCGCCACGGCCTCCGGCGCTGCGGGGGTTCCGGAGGCCGCGCACCTCTGGCGCTTTTCGGCCGACCTTCATTGCCCGGACTGCGACATCCACTACGCCGAGCCGACGCCCGCGTTGTTCTCGTTCAATTCGCCGATCGGCGCCTGCGAGACCTGTCGCGGCTTCGGCCGCGTGATCGGCATCGACTGGGGGCTCGTCGTGCCCGACGAGGCGAAGACGCTGCGCGAGGGCGCCGTTCGCCCCTGGCAGACGGCGAGCTTTCGCGAATGCCAGGACGATCTCGTGCGCTACGCGAAAAAGCGCGGCGTGCCGCTCGACGTCCCCTGGCGCGAGCTGACGCCCGCGCAACGCGCGTGGGTGCTCGAAGGCGAAAAAGACTGGGTGAGCTGGCGAAAATCCTGGCCGGGCACCTGGTACGGCGTCGCCCGGTTCTTCCAGTGGCTGGAGACGAAAGCCTACAAGATGCACATCCGGGTGCTGCTCTCGAAGTACCGCGCGTACACCGAGTGCCGCGCCTGCGGCGGAGCGCGCCTCAAACCCGAGGCGCTGCTCTGGAAGATCGAAGGCCGCTCCATCCACGACGTGATGCGGCTGCCGGTCGAGCGCGCGCGCGCGTTCTTCGATGCGCTCGCGCTCGCCGGCCCGCGCGATTCGGCGACCGAGCTGCTGCTCGGCGAAATCCGCACGCGGTTGCGCTACCTGTGCGACGTCGGGCTCGGATACCTCGCCCTCGACCGGCAGTCGCGCACGCTCTCGGGGGGCGAAGTGCAGCGCATCAACCTCACCACCGCGCTCGGCACCTCGCTCGTCAACACGCTGTTCGTCCTCGACGAGCCGTCGATCGGGCTGCACCCGCGGGACATCGGGCGCGTGATCGAGGTGATGCGGCGGCTGCGAGATGCCGGAAACACGCTGGTGGTCGTCGAGCACGATCCGCAGGTCATGCGCGCCGCGGACCGCATTCTCGACCTCGGCCCCGGCCCCGGAGAGCGCGGCGGGCGGATCGTCTTCTACGGTACGCCGGCGGAGCTCGCCCATGCCCAGACCCTCACCGCCGATTACCTCTGCGGGCGGCGCGCGGTGGCGGCGCCTGCGCCCGCGCCGCCGCCCGAGCGCTTCCTGCGGCTCGAGGGCGCCCGCGCGAACAATCTGAAGAACGTCGACGTCGCGATTCCGCTCGAGCGCCTCGTGTGCGTCACCGGCGTCTCGGGCTCGGGAAAGTCCACGCTCGTCGCCGATACGCTCTATCCGGCGCTCCTCAAGGCGAAGGGACGGCCCACCGAGGCGCCGGGGACGTACCGGGCGCTCTACGGGGCGGAGCTCGTCGCCGACGCGGTGCTGGTCGACCAGTCGCCGATCGGAAAGACCGCGCGTTCGAACCCCGCGAGCTACGTCGGCGCGTTCGACGCGATCCGCGCGCGCTTCGCCGCCCTGCCGCAGGCGCGAGAACGTCGGTATAGCGCCGGCACCTTCAGCTTCAACGCCGGCAGCGGCCGCTGCCCGGCCTGCGGCGGAAACGGCTTCGAGCACGTCGAGATGCAATTCCTGTCGGACGTGTACCTGCGCTGCCCGGAGTGCGACGGCCGTCGGTATCGCCCCGAAGTGCTCGAGGTGAAGCTGCGCGGCCGCTCGATCGCCGACGTGCTCGACATGACCGTCTCGGAGGCGCTCGGGTTCTTCGAGGCCGAGCCCGAGGTGCGCGAACGGCTCGCGCCGCTCGCCGACGTCGGTCTCGATTACCTGCGGCTCGGCCAGCCGGTGCCGACGCTCTCGGGCGGCGAGGCGCAACGCCTGAAACTCGCCGGCCAACTCGGAAAAGCGCGGCTGCAGGCGGGGCGCGAAGCTGCGGCGCCGCGCGGCACGCTGTTCCTTTTCGACGAACCGACCACCGGCCTTCACTTCGACGACGTCGCGAAGCTGCTCGCGGCATTCCGGCGGCTGCTCGCCGCGGGGCATTCGCTCCTCGTGATCGAACACAACCTGGACGTCATCGGCGCCGCCGACTGGATCCTCGACCTCGGCCCCGAGGGCGGCGACGCCGGCGGCGAGCTCGTCTGCTGCGGCCCGCCGGCCGAGGTGATGCAGCACCCGGCTTCGCACACGGGGCGGGCGCTGCGCGAACACGCCAGCCGTGTGCGCGCGGCGGCGCAGGCGAGCGCGACGGCGGTCGGCTCGGCCGCGCGCGTGTGCGAGCCTGCGCGAAGCGAGCGCGCGCCGGCGATCCGCGTCCGGAACGCGCGCGAGCACAACCTGAAGAACCTCGACGTCGAGATCCCGCGCGAGCGCTTCACCGTGATCACCGGCGTCTCGGGCTCGGGCAAATCCACGCTCGCCTTCGACATCCTGTTCGCCGAGGGCCAGCGCCGCTATCTGGAATCGCTCAACGCGTACGCGCGCCAGTTCGTGCAGGTGGTCGCGCGCCCCGAGGTGGACGCGATCTTCGGCATCCCGCCGACGGTGGCGATCGAGCAGAGGACGAGCCGCGGCGGCCGCAAAAGCACCGTCGGCACCCTCACCGAGATCCACCATTTCCTTCGCCTGCTCTTCGTGAAGCTCGGCACCCAGCACTGCCCCGACTGCGAGGTCGCGATCGAGCCCCAGAGCGAGGAGACGATCCTCGCGCGACTGCTGAAGGAGCACCGCGGCCGCGAGCTGACGCTGCTTGCGCCGCTCGTCGCGAACCGCAAGGGTGTCTATCGCGAGCTCGCGCGCTGGGCGAAAGCGCAGGGCTACGCGAAGCTGCGCGTGGACGGCCGGCTCGTTCCGGTCGAGCCGTTTCCGCGGCTCGAACGCTTTCGCGAGCATTCGATCGAGCTTCCGGTCGGACAGGTGCGCGCCGAGCCGCGCCGCGAGGCGGATCTTCGCGCGCTGCTTTCCGCGGCGCTCGAGCACGGCAAGGGCACGGTGCAGGTGCTCGCGGGCGGAAAGCTGCGCGCGTATTCGACGCGGCGCGCCTGCCCGTCCTGCGGCCGCAGCTTTCCCGAGCCCGACCCGCGGATGTTTTCCTACAACTCGCGGCTCGGCTGGTGCCCGGCCTGCTACGGCACGGGGGTGCGCATCGACGAAGTGGGCTGGGACGCGGCGCGTTCGCGCACCGGCGCCGAGGACCACGTGCTCGACGCCTGGATCGAATGGCTCGCGCTCGAGGAGCCCTGCCCGGCCTGCGCCGGGCGGCGCCTCAACCGCGACGCGCTCGCGGTGCGCTGGCGCGGCCGCTCGATCGCCGACTGGGGCTCGTTGCCGGTCGAGCGCCTCGCGCGCGAGTTCGCCCGGATTCGGCTCGCCGGGCGCGAAGCCGCGATCGCGCGCGACCTGCTCGCGGAGCTGCGAAGCCGCCTCGGCTTCCTCGTCGAGGTCGGCCTCGGCTATCTCGCGCTCGACCGCGCCGCCCCGACGCTCTCCGGCGGCGAAGCGCAGAGGATCCGGCTCGCGGCGCAACTCGGGTCCAATCTGCGCGGCGTGTGCTATGTGCTCGACGAGCCGACGATCGGGTTGCACCCGCGCGACAACCGCATGCTCCTCGACGTTCTGGAGCGGCTGCAGGCGAAGGGGAACACGCTCGTCGTCGTCGAGCACGACGAGGAGACGATCCGGCGCGCGCACCACGTGATCGACCTCGGGCCGGGCGCGGGCCGCCTCGGCGGCCGCCTGATCGCCTCGGGCGCACCGGCGGACCTCACGCGAACGCCGGATTCGGTCACCGGGCGTTTCCTCGCCTCGCCGCTCGCCCACCCGCTTCGCCCGCGCCGTCCGGTCTCGGGCCGAACGCCCGCGCTGCGCATCGTCGGCGCGAGCCTGCACAACCTCAAGCGCGCGAACGTGCGCATTCCGCTCGCGCGGCTCACCGCGATCACCGGCGTTTCCGGCTCGGGCAAGTCGACGCTCGCGCGCGACGTGCTCTACGCGAGCCTGCGCGCCGGGCGCCCGGTCGGCTGCAAGGCGCTCGAGGGCGCCGCGCTCGTTCGCCGGGCGCTCGAAGTCGACCAGACGCCGATCGGCAGGACGCCGCGATCGTGCCCGGCGACCTACGTCGGCTTCTGGGACCCGATCCGACGGCTTTTCGCGGACACCGCCGAGGCCCGCATGCGCGGCTGGGGCCCGGGCCGCTTCTCGTTCAACACGAAGGGCGGACGCTGCGAGACCTGCGAGGGCCAGGGCGTCCGCAAGATCGAGATGTCGTTCCTGCCGGACGTGCGGGTGACCTGCGAGGCCTGCGGCGGCGCGCGATTTTCCGCCGACACGCTCGAAGTGCGCTGGCGCGGGCGCACGATCGCCGAGGTGCTCGCGATGAGCGTGGACGAGGCGGCCGAGTTCTTCGCCGCGCACGCCGCGATCCACCGGCCCCTCGGCCTGCTCCAGGACACCGGGCTCGGCTATCTCACCCTCGGCCAGCAAAGCCCGACGCTTTCGGGCGGCGAAGCGCAGCGCCTGAAGCTCGTCACCGAGCTCGCAAACTCGGGCTCGGGTGCGCTCTACGTTCTGGACGAGCCCACGGTCGGCCTGCACATGGCCGATGTCGAAAAGCTCGTCCGGGTGCTCCATCGGCTGGTCGATGCCGGAAACACCGTCGTCGTGATCGAACACAACCTCGATGTGATCGCGGAAGCCGACTGGATCGTCGATCTCGGACCCGAGGGCGGCGACGGCGGCGGCCGCGTCGTCTTTCAGGGCCCGCCCGAAAAAGCGCCGAAAGACCGGGGGCATACCGGTCGCATCCTCAGCGAGTTTCTCGCCGCGCGCGGCGACGGCGTAGACGCGCATGCGGAACGCAACCGGAAGCGGCGGCGGTCTTGCGATGCGCATCCGCGTATTGCGCCTCGCCTTCGCGCTCGTTGCCCTCGCACCGGCGCACGCCTTCGCCGCGGCGCTCGGCCCGGAGGCGCTCGTTCGCGCGGTGACCGCGGAGGTGCTCGAGGCGATCCGCAGCGATCCGGACCTTCAGGCGGGCGACCGCAGGAAAATGCTCGCGCTCGCCGAGGAAAAGGTCCTGCCGCACGTCGATTTTCAGGAAGCGACGCGGCTTGCGGTCGGGCGCGCCTGGGCGAGCGCGACCCCCGTCGAGCGCGCGCAGCTCGTCGCCGAATTCCGCGCGATGCTCGTCCGAGTCTATTCCGCCGCGATCGAGCGCTATCGCGGCCAGACGATGGAGGTGCTCCCGGTTCGCGTCCCGGCCGATGCGACCGAGGCCGTCGTGCGCAACCGCTACCTGCGCCCGGGCGCGCCGCCGGTGCCGGTCGAATACGCGATGCGCAAGACGCCCGACGGCTGGAAGATCTACGACGTGCGCGTCGAGGGCGTGAGCCTGGTGCTCGCCTGGCGCGCCGAGTTCGAAGCGATCGCGCGCGAGGCGGGCATCGAAGGCCTCATTCGCAGGCTGAGGGAAAAGAACCGCTGACCGCCGCAAGCACGGCCATCGGCCCCGCTTCGCGAACGCGGCGCAGCGCCGCCTCGTCGGCGACGACGAGCGAGCCGGCGAAGCCGAGCGCGTTCACCGAGATGCCGTCGAATTTCTCCCGCCGGCGCGGCACCGCGAGCATCCAGTCGCGCGTCAGAAGCAGGTTGTACGGCGCAGACTGAAGGCCCCCGGGCGATTCCCCTACGCCCACCGCGGCGAGCAACCGCCGGTACAGCGCGCAGCGCGCACCGGGCGAGGCATCCGGTGCGCAGCGCGCAAAAGCGTGCGCGAACGGCAGACCCGGCACCTTCTCGCCGCACGCGCGCGCAAGAAGGGGCGCGATCGGCGGCCCGTCCGGCACGCCGAGATCGCGCGGCACGAACTGAAGGTGCTTGTGCGGCTGGCTCGCCCCCGCTTCGCGACCGCCGTTGTAGAACGCGAGCGCGTCCCAGTCGGCGAGGCAGCGGGCAAGCGCCGCGAAGTCCGCTTCGTCGAGGAGCGCCTCCTGCGGAACGAACCGGCGGGTGACGAGGAGCGCATGGCGCGCGATCACCGGAAACTTGTTGAGGATCATCGCGTGCGCCGGCGGCACCTCGGCGACGAAGAGCCGCGCGTCCCAGGGCACGAGCGGCGTCGGCGGATCCGCGCGCTTGCGCGCAAGGCTCGCCACCCGCCGCACGACGAAGCGCACGCCGGCATCCTCGACCGTCTCCGCGAGCGTTTCTATCGGCGCAGCCGCCCCGCAGGCGAGCGCCTGCGCGAGCGCTCGCTCGACCTCGGCTTCCAGCCGCATTCCGGGATCATACGGCGCGGTTGGTATCATCGCAGGCCATGCGCGAACCGACCCCGAAGACGATCTACCTCAAGGACTACGCGCCGCCCCCTTTCCTCGTCGAGCGCATAGAACTCGACGTGGACATCCGCGACGAGGACGCGCTCGTCACCGCTCGGCTCGAGATGCGTCGCAACCCCGCCGCAGGCGCGGCCGCCGCGCCGCTCGAACTGGACGGCGAGGAACTGGAGCTCCTGTCGTTCAAGCTCGACGGCCGCGAAGTCCCGCACCGGGTCACGCCCGAGCGGCTGACGGTGCCGGACGTGCCCGACGCGTTCGTCGTCGAGACGGTCTCGCGGATCGTCCCGCAGAAAAACACCAAGCTCGAAGGGCTTTACGCGACGAAGAGCGGCTTCGTCACGCAGTGCGAGGCCGAGGGCTTTCGGCGCATCACCTGGTATGTGGACCGGCCGGACAACCTCGCGCGCTTTCGCACGACGGTGCGCGCGCACAAAGAGCGCTGTCCGGTGCTCCTTTCGAACGGCAACCTCGTCGCCGCGGGCGAGACCGCGGACGGACGGCACTGGGCCACCTTCGACGACCCGTTCCCGAAGCCTTCGTATCTCTTTGCGCTCGTCGCCGCGAATCTGGAGTGGATCGAGGACCGGCTCGCGACGCGCTCCGGGCGCGAAAAGCGACTCTATGTGTACGTTGAACCCGGGCGGCGCGAGGAGGCCCGCTGGGCGATGGCCTGTCTCATGCGGGCGATCGGCTGGGACGAGCGGCGCTTCGGGCTGGAACTGGACCTCGACGAGTACCGCATCGTCGCCGTCGGCGACTTCAACTCCGGCGCGATGGAGAACAAGGGCCTCAACATCTTCAACGCCAAGTAC
>JAOAFL010000136.1 GCA_026416295.1 Burkholderiales bacterium
GCACGGATCCCCGATAGCTCAGTTGGTAGAGCGACGGACTGTTAATCCGCAGGTCCCAGGTTCGAGCCCTGGTCGGGGAGCCAGAGTCCGATCGCGCGATCCGGCCGAGCGACAGGTCGGATCGCGCTACTCCCACAGCCCGTTCGGCATCGGCAGTCCCGCGTAGTCGCGCTCGGCGAGCGGCCTGTCGGGCGAGATGCCGAAGCGCGCGAGCACCGCGCCGATCTGGCGCACGTGCTGGGCGGTGTGCCAGACGCAGCGCTCGAGAAGGTGGTGCAGCGGCGGCTCGCCGTAGTAGGTCTTGACCGTGCCGGCGCAGGACGGATCGGGCTGCGCTGCCCACCACGCCTCGAGCCTCGCGCGCACGCGGTCGCCGTAGCGCAGGATGTCGGCGACCGTGCGCACTTCGCGCGGCGGCGGCGCGTTGTAGACCGAGGCGAGGTCCTCGCGTCCGTCGAGCACCGCATGCAGGAACGCATCCGGCACCTGGAACACGTGGTAGGCGAGGTCGCGGACACTGCGATCGCGCCCGGCGGTCGCGCGCACGCCGAGCCTCTCGGCCGGAATCTGTGCGATGTGGCGCCGCGCCGCATCGAGGACGGTCCGCCACCGCTCGACGAGTTCCGGTGCGGGCAGCCGAACCAAGCGCACCTCGCGGCCGACGAAGCGCGCGACGTCGGCGAGTTCCTGCGCGAACACGAACTGCCGGCCGCGCACGAGCACCGGAACGGTGCGCACCCCCAACGCCGCGAGGTCCGCCAGCGCGCGCGGATCGGCCTCGACGTCGATCGCGTCGAATTCGACGCCGAGCCCGGCGAGGAACTCCTTCACCTTGACGCAGCTCGAGCAGCCGGGACGCCAGTAGACTCGCAGCGCCTCGCTTTCGCCCGCCATGGCGAAAGCCTACACCGTCGGCGCCCCATACGAAACGGCGCGCGCCCTCGCCTGTGCCTGTAAGCGCAGCCGCGCGGCGCCTCAGGCGCGGAACCGCTCGCGCAATTTGGCCTTCCAGAACTTGCCGGTCGAGGTCCGGGGGATCGCCTCGAGAAACTCGAACCGGTCGGGCAATTGCCAGCGCGCAAAGCGCGCGGCAAGGTGCGCGCGCAGCTCCTCGGGCGTTGCGCTTGCGCCGGGCTTGAGCACCACGCAGGCGAGCGGCCGTTCGGTCCACTTCGGGTCCGGCACCGCGATCACCGCGGCTTCGGCGACCGCCGGGTGCGCCATCAAGAGGTTTTCCATGTCCACCGAGCTGATCCATTCGCCGCCCGACTTGACGAGGTCCTTCATCCGGTCGGTGATCCGCAGGTACCCGTGCGGGTCCATCGTGGCGACATCGCCCGTGCGCAACCACCCGTCCGCGGTGAACTTCTCGGGATCCGGCGGCACGTTGTAGTAGCTCCCGGTGATGAACGGCCCGCGCACCTGCACCTCGCCGACCGATGTCCCGTCCCAGGGGCATTCGCGTCCGTCCTCGCCGACGAGGCGCAGGTCCATCACCGGCACCGGAACGCCGGCCATCGCGTAGTAGCGGTAGCGGTCGTCTTCGGGCAGGTGCTGCAATTCCGGCTTGAGGTACGAGATCGTGCCGAGCGGGCTCATCTCGGTCATCCCCCAGCCGTGGCAGACGTGCGCGCCGTGGCGTGCGTAAGCGCGGATTATCGCCTCCGGCACCGGGGCGCCGCCCACGAGCATGCGCATGCCGGGCGGCAGGCGCCAGCGCTCCGGGTGCGCATCGAGCAGCTGAAGCATCGACAGCCAGATCGTCGGCACGCCGAGCGCGTACGTCGGCCGCTCGGCGACGATCAGGTCGAGCAGGTCTCCGGGATGCAGGTGCGGCCCGGGAAACACCATCTTCACGCCCATCATCGCGCAGGCGTAGGGCACGCCCCAGCAATTGGCGTGGAACATCGGAGTGGCCGCGAGCACGCTGTCTTTTGCCGCGAGTCCCCAGTGGTCCGGCTGATTCGCGATCAGCGTGTGAACGATCGTCGAGCGGTGCGAATAGACCACGCCCTTCGGCCGGCCGGTGGTGCCCGACGTGTAGCACATCGCCACCGGGTCGTCTTCCTCGTGCGCGACGTACGCGAAGCCGCCCGCGTCCGCCGCGATGAACCGCTCGTAGTCGATGTACGGCGCAGGAACGGGCGCGCCGCTGAACGGAAACACGATCACCCGCTCGAACCGGTGCTGCGCGCGGAACTGCTCGTAGAGCGGCAGCAGAACGTCGTCCACGACGAGGAAGCGATCCTCGGCGTGCGCCGCGATCCAGCCGATCTCCTCCGGCGCAAGCCGCAGGTTCAGCGTGTGCATCACGCCGCCGGCGGCCGGAATGCCGAAGTAGCACTCGAGGTGCGCGTGATGGTTCCAGCACAGCGTCGCGACGCGCTCGCCCTTTCGCAGGCCGGCCGCGACGAGCGCCGCGGCGAGCCCCCGGGCACGACGGTAAAAGTCTGCGAAGCGGTAGCGCACGAGCGACTTGTCGGGACGGCGGCTCACGATCTGCGACTCGGGAAATAGCCTTCCCGCGCGCTCGAGCAGGTGGTTGAGCGAAAGCGGCACCCGCTGCATCGTCGAACGAACCATGTCTCCTCCTTTCCGGCGGCGGCCGGGACATCGTACACTCCGGCGCGCGGATCGCCGCCGCGCGCGTAACGACGGGAGGAACTTGCGATGGACCTGAGCGAGCGGGTGCTGAGGCTCAAGCCCGAGGACATGAGCACCGAGGAGTGGGCGGTGCGGCTGGAACTCGCCGCCTGCTACCGGGCGTTCGACTGGCTCGGCTGGACCGAGCTCATCTACAACCACATCACCGCGCGCGTGCCGGGGCCGGAACGCCACTACCTCATCAACCCGTACGGCCTGTGGTACAGCGAGGTGACCGCGACCAACCTCGTCAAGGTGAATCTTGCGGGCGAACCGGTGGACGGATCGAAGTACCCGGTCAACCGCGCCGGGTTCGTGATCCACAGCGCGATCCACGCCGCGCGCGAGGACGCGCACTGCATCATCCACACCCATTCGACCGCCGGAAGCGCCGTCGCCTGCAAGAAGGAGGGCCTGCGCTACGACAACTTCTACAGCGCGATCCTGTACGGCGAGGTCGCCTACCACGACTTCGAGGGCGTCACCACCGACTCCGACGAGCAGCCGCGGCTCGTGGCGAGCCTCGGGACGAAGAACGTGCTCATCCTGCGCAACCACGGCCTGCTCGTGGTCGGCACCTGCGTTGCCGACGCGTTCATCCGTTACTGGACGCTCGAGCGCGCCTGCCAGATCCAGGCGGCGGCCGACGCGATGGCGGGCGAAAACCTCCCGATCGCCGCCGCCGTGCTCGCCGACACGCCGCGGCGCGTCGCTGCCTTCCGCAGCGGCCCGCGGCCCGGGGGCGAGGCGTTCGATGCGCTTCTGCGACGCGCCGGCATCCGTTACGAAGACATCGCCTGAGGAGAAACCCGTGGACAAACGATCCTACGAAGAACGCTATCGCGACGGCCTCGCGACGCGCCGCGAAGTGCTCGGCGCCGAGTACGTCGACCGCGCGATGGCGGGCGTCGACGACTTCAGCCGGCCGCTCGCCGAGTTGCTGAACACCTACTGCTGGAACGACGTCTGGAACCGCCCGGGGCTTTCACGCAAGACGCGCTCGCTGCTGAATCTCGCGATGCTCTCGGCGCTCGGCCGGGAGCACGAACTGAAGCTCCACATTCGCGGGGCGTTGAACAACGGCGCGAGCAAGGACGAGATCCGCGAGGTGTTCCTGCAGGTCGCCGTCTATTGCGGCGTGCCGGCGGCGGTGGCGAGCTTTCGCTGCGCGCGCGAAGTGTTCGCGGAGGCCGGCGCGTGAGCGCGGCGGCCCGCACCGTCGCGTTCATCGGCCTGGGCACGATGGGCCGCCCGATGGCTGCGAATCTGCGCCGCGCCGGCTGGACGCTGCGCACGTACGATGCGAACGGCAGCGGCAACTGCCGGTCGGTGCGTGACGCCGTGCGCGGTGCGCGCTTCGTCGTGACGATGCTGCCCGACGGGCGCGCGGTGCGGCGCGCGATCGGCGCGGCGCTGCCGGCGCTCGCGCCGGGTGCGACGGTGATCGACATGAGCTCGTCGGACCCCCAGGACACACGCGCGCTCGCGCGCCGGCTCGCCGCGCGCGGCGTGGCGATGCTCGACGTGCCGGTGTCGGGCGCGCGGCCCGCCGCGCGCGCCGGCACGCTCACGTTGATGGCGGGCGGCGAGCCGCGCGTGCTGCGCCGCGCGCGGCCGCTCCTTGCGGCGATGGGCAGCCGCCTCTTTCACGTCGGACCGCTCGGCTGCGGCCACGCCGCGAAGGCGCTCAACAACTACCTCGGCGCCGCCGGAACGATCGCCGGATTCGAGGCGCTGCTCGTCGGCAAGCGTTTCGGGGTGGATCCGCGCGCGATGATCGCGGCGATCAACGCCTCGAGTGGCCGCAACAGCACGACCGAACGCAAGATCCCGCGGCAAGTGTTCACCGGGCGCTTCGCCTCCGGCTTCAAGCTCGGGCTGATGGCGAAGGACGTCACGATCGCCGAGCGCCTTGCGCGGCTCACCCGGACCGCGACGCCCTATCTCGCGCACGCGCGCCGCCTCTGGCGCCGCGCAGCGCGAACGCTCGGCGCGGACGCCGACCACACCGAGTTCTTGCACTACCTGCGCAGACTCAAGCCGCGGGGCAAGGCTGCGGCGCGAACGCGGTCTCCATCTCGCGCCTGAGCCTCACGGCCGGAGCGCGGTCGTCGAGCGCGACGTCGTCCCACGCGATCGGCGCCCCGGCGGCGACTGGGCGCAGTAGCCGCGCGCCGTGCGCAAGGCCGAGCGGCAGGCACCGTCGCGCGACGGAATCGGCGGCGGGCATCAGGCGCCCGACCACGGTGTAGCCTCCCTCGCCGTCCAGAATCTCGCCCGCTTTCAGGTTGCGCTTCGCGACGGCGACCGCGTCCGCGCGCCAGCCGCTCGCGCAGCCGGTCGGCTCGCCGCGCAAGCCCACCGAGGCGACCGAGACGCCGACCTCCAGCCCGATCAGATGCCAACGCTTGTACATGCAGGCATAGTGACCGGTGGAATCGGTCTGCACTCCGTACTCCGCGAAGCAGCGACGGATGTAGTCGGTTTCGGCTTCGAAAACGACCCACACGCCGAAGCGGATGTCGTACGGAATCGCCCGGCCGTCGCGCTCGAGCGAGGACACCACCTCGACCTGCCCCTTGTGGTGCAGCACGCCGCCCTCGGTGCGCGGTCGCATCACCTCGGGAATCCGGTCCACCGGCGCAGGCGGATAGCGCAGTCCCTCGGGCGCGGGCGAAAGCCCGGTCGCATTGCACACCGCCGCCATCTCGATCGCCGGCTTCGAGCCGTCGAGAAACGAGTTGAACATCTTCGGGTTGAGGCCGCCCTCGCGCGCCTGCTCGGGGGTGAGCCCGTAGTGCTCCCAGACGGTCTCCGGCGTCGACTGCGCGAAGTGCGGCAGCCACTTGTGGCCGCGCCCTGCGGCGACCACCGGGAAGCCCGACGCGCGCGCCCAGTCCACGAGCTCGCACACGAGCGCCGGCTGGTCGCCGTAGGCGAGGCTGTAGACGACGCCCGCTTCGGCCGCGCGGCGCGCGAGCATCGGACCGCAGAAGCAATCGGCCTCCACGGTGACCATGACCACGTGCTTGCCGTGGCGGAACGCCGCAGCCGCGTGCTCGACCGCGGCGATCGGGTCGCCGGTCGCCTCGATCACGATGTCGATCGCCGGATGCGCGACGAGCGCGCGCCAGTCCTCCGAGACGTGCGTCAGGCGCCCTTTCAGGGCTTCGTCGAGCGTCGCCGCCGCGGTCTGCGCGGCCGGCCAGCCGACCCGCGCGAGGTTCGCCCTCGCGCGATCCGGCGCGAGGTCGGCGATGCCGGCCACGTGAACGCCGGGCGTGCGCGGCACCTGCGCGAGATACATCGCCGCGAACTTGCCGGCGCCGATCACGCCGACCCTGAGCGGCCGGCCTTCGGCTTCGCGCTGCAACAAACGCGCGTTAAGGTTCATCGGGCGCAGGCGGACCCGGCACCCGATGCGCGCAAGGATCGCCTCCGGCTGCGCCCGAGGCCCGGGCGGCGGGCGGCGCCGGCAGGACGGCGCGGGCGTACGTTCACAGGCATCGGAATGCGGAAGAGACGGTCGAGGCGGCCGACGGCGATTATAGGGGCCGGTCTGCTAGACTGCGCTCATCGCCGGAGCGCATCGAACCGGACCGCAAAAGGAGGAATTCGCGTGAAAACGAAGACGTTCATCGCGGCCGTCGCCTTCAGCGCGGCGGCGGCGCAGGCCGCGCCGCTCAAATGGGCGGCGCAAAACGACATCCTGACGCTCGACCCGCACTCGCAGAACCACGCCACGACCAACTCGATCCTGCAGCACGCCTACGAGGGGCTCACCCGCTACACCAAGGACTACAAGATCGAGCCGGCGCTCGCCACCGGCTGGAAGCAGCTTTCGGACACCCACTGGCGCTTTACGCTGCGCAAGGGCGTAAAGTTCCACGACGGCTCGCCGTTTTCGGCCGACGACGTCGTGTTCTCCTTCAACCGCATCATGCAGCCGCAGGGCACGATGCAGATCTACGTCACCGGGATCAAGGAGGTGAAGAAGGTCGACGACTATACGGTCGATTTCATCCTTTCCGGCCCGGTGCCGATCCTGCTGCGCAACATCGTCGACTTCCGCATCATGAGCAAGACCTGGGCGGAGAAGACGCGCTCGGAGAACGTGCAGGACTACCGCAAGAAAGAGGAGACGTACGCCTCGCGCAACGTGAACGGCACCGGCCCGTACATGATCAAGAGCTGGGCGCCGGACAAGAGCATCGTCATGGAGCACTTCAAGGGCTGGTGGGGAAAGCTCGACGGCAACGTCACCGAGGTGACCTACAACCCGATCAAGGCCGACGCGACGCGGGTCGCCGCGCTCATCTCCGGCGACGTCGACCTGGTGACCGACCTGCCGGTGCAGGACGTCGAGCGGCTGCGCAAGGAGCCGAAACTGAAGGTCCTCGACGGCCACGAGGTG
The DNA here is from genome assembly GCA_026416295.1 of Burkholderiales bacterium. Taxonomy (GTDB): domain Bacteria; phylum Pseudomonadota; class Gammaproteobacteria; order Burkholderiales; family SG8-39; genus RBG-16-66-20. Next base: position 7,058 of record JAOAFL010000136.1, read on the forward strand.
CGCACCATCTTCATCGGCATGGATCAGCACAGCGCCGAATTGAAGTACTCCGACGTCAAGGGCGCCAACCCCTTCAAGGACAAGCGCGTGCGCGAGGCGCTCCACATCGCCGTCGACCGCGAGGCGATCAAGCGCGTCACGATGCGGGGACTTTCGATTCCGGCCGGGCTGATGGTCGCGCCCGGCGTGCACGGCTGGTCGAAGGAGCTCGACGTGCCGGCGAAAGTGGACCTCGCCCGGGCGAAAAAGCTCCTTGCCGAGGCGGGCTATCCGAACGGGTTCGAGTTCACCCTCGATTGCCCGAACAACCGGTACGTGAACGACGAGAAGATCTGCCAGGCGCTCGTGGGCATGTGGGCGAAGATCGGCATGCGCGTGAAGCTGAACGCGATGCCGTTCGCGAACTTCATCCCGAAGCTGCTCAACCACGACACCAGCGCCTACCTGCTCGGCTGGGGGGTGGCCACCTTCGACGCGCTCTATACGCTGCAGTCGCTCGTGCGCACGAAGACCACCGGCGCCGACGGCAACTTCAACATCGGGCGCATCAGCGACCCGAAGCTGGACAACACGATCGACGCGATCAAGATCGCGACCGACCCGGTCGCGCGCGACGCGCTCCTGCGGGAGGCGCTCGTCAAGACGCGCGACGAGGTGTACTACATCCCGCTGCACCACCAGCTGCGGCCGTGGGCGATGAAGAAGGGCGTCACCGCGGTGCACAGCGCAGACGACCGGCACCAGGCGCGCTTCACGCGCGTCGGCGGCGGCGTCTGAACCGCGCCTCGCGCCGCCGCGGGACGGCGCCCCGCCCCGCGGCGCGCATCCTCTTTCGCAACGCCGCGCTGCTCGATCCTCGCGTCGGGGAGCGCGAGGGCGGCGTCTCCGTTCTCGTCGAAGGCGACACGATCCGCGAGGTGTCGCGCCGGCCGATCCGGGCCCCGGGCGCGGTCGTTCTCGACTGCGGTGGCCGCACGCTCATGCCGGGGCTCATCGACTGTCACGTCCACGTCTGCCTGTCGGAGGTGAGCGTGCGCAACCTGGAATCGGTACCGCTCACGCTGATGACCGCGCGCGCAGCCGAGGCGCTTCGCGCGATGCTCGCGCGCGGCTTCACCACGGTGCGCGACACCGGTGGCGCCGATTGGGGGATCCGCGACGCGGTCGCGCAGGGCCTGATCGAGGGGCCGCGGCTTTTCATCTGCGGTCAGGCGATCGGGCCGACCGGCGGCCACTCGGACGTGCGCCGGCGCACCGACTACGGTCTCGCCTGCCGGTGCTGCAACGCGATGCGCTTTGCGCTCGGCATCGCCGACGGCGCCGACCGCGTGCGCGCGGCGGTGCGTGAGCAGCTGCGCCAGGGGGCCGATCACGTGAAGATCATGGTCTCGGGCGGCGTCGCGAGCCCGTACGATCCGCTCGAGAGCCGGCAGTTCTCCGACGCCGAAATCGCCGCTGCGGTCGAGGAAGCGCAGGCGTTCGGAAAATACGTCGCGGCGCACGCCTATCCGCCGGAGGCGATCGCGCGCGCGGTGAACGCCGGCGTTCGCACGATCGAGCACGGCAACCTGATCGACGAGCCGACCGCGCGCCTCATGAAGCGCAAGGGCGCGTTTCTCGTCGCGAACCTCGTCACCTACTACACGCTGCGCGAGCGCGGCGCGCAGTTCGGCCTGAGCGCCGACTCGCTCGCGAAGAACGAGCTCGTGATCGACGGCGGTCTGCGCTCGCTCGAGATCTGCAAGCGCGCAGGCGTTCCGGTCGGGTTCGGCAGCGATCTGCTCGGGCCGTTGCAGGCGGAACAGAGCCGAGAGTTCCTTCTGCGGCGCGAGGTGCTCTCGCCGATCGAGATCATCCGCCAGGCGACGCTCGTCGGCGCCGAGATCGTGCGCATGTCGGGCCGGCTCGGCGTGGTTCGGCCCGGCGCGCTCGCCGACCTGCTGGTGGTGGACGGCGATCCGCTGGAACGGATCGAGCTGCTCGCCGGACAAGGCGAGCATCTGTCGGCGATCATGAAAGGCGGCCGGCTGGTGAAGAACCGGCTCGACGCCCGCTGAGCGGCCGGCTTCTAGCGGCCGCTCGGCTCGCGCGCCACGTAGCGGAAGAACACCTCGTCCTGACGAATCATGCCGAGCTCGTAGCGCGCACGCTCCTCGATCGCATCCAGCCCCTGCTTGAGGTCGCGCACTTCGGCGGCGAGCGCGGCGTTGCGCGCCTCGAGCGCGCGGTTGTGCGCGCGCTGCGCCTCGAGCTGGCGGTTGACCTCCCAGACGCGCATCCAGCCGCCCTTGCCGAACCACAGCGGGAACTGGATCGCCGCGATCAGCGCGACGAGCGCCGCCGCGAGCACCTTCATCCCGCGCTCCGGAAGGCGCTGCGCCCGGCGTAGCCGGCCGACTCGCCGAGGTCTTCCTCGATGCGCAGCAGCTGATTGTATTTTGCGACGCGCTCGGAGCGCGCGAGCGACCCGGTCTTGATCTGCAGCGCGTTGGTACCGACCGCGAGGTCGGCGATCGTCGTGTCTTCGGTTTCGCCCGACCGATGCGAGATGACGGTGCCGTAGCCGGCGCGCTTGGCGAGCTCGATCGCGGCGAACGTCTCGGTGAGCGTGCCGATCTGGTTCACCTTGACGAGGATCGCGTTCGCCACCCCCTGGTGGATGCCCTCGCGCAGCAGCCGGGTGTTCGTCACGAACACGTCGTCGCCCACCAACTGCACCTTGCGGCCGAGCCGCGCGGTGAGCAGTTTCCAGCCCTCCCAGTCGCCCTCGGCCATGCCGTCCTCGATCGAGGCGATCGGATAGCGTTCGACGAGCGCGGCGAGCCAATCGCAGAATTCCGCCGCGGTGAGCGACAGGTTCTCGGCGGCGAGGTGATAGCGGCCGTCGCGGTAGAACTCGCTCGCGGCGCAGTCGAGCGCGAGCACCACGTCGCGCCCCGGCGCGTAGCCGGCTTTCGCGACCGCCTCGAGCAGCAGCTCGATCGCGGCCGCGTGCGAAGGCAGTTCCGGCGCAAAGCCGCCTTCGTCGCCGACCGCGGTCGAAAGGCCCCGCGCGGCGAGAAGCGCCTTCAGCGCCTGGAACACCTCGGCGCCGCAGCGCAACGCCTCGCGGAACGACTGCGCGCCGACCGGGGCGATCATCAGCTCCTGCAGATCCAGGTTGTTGCTCGCGTGCACGCCGCCGTTCAGCACGTTCATGAGCGGCACCGGCATCTGCATCGGCCCGGCGCCGCCGAAATAGCGATAGAGCGGCAGCCCCGACTCCTCGGCCGCCGCGCGCGCCGTCGCCATCGAGACCGCGAGCAGCGCGTTCGCCCCGAGGCGCGACTTGTTCTCCGTGCCGTCCAGCTCGATCAACGTCTTGTCGATGAACGCCTGCTCGGCGGCATCGAGCCCCACGATCGCCTCCGAGATCTCGGTGTTGATGAACTCCACCGCCTTCAGCACGCCCTTGCCGCCGTAGCGCTGCGGGTCGCCGTCGCGCAGCTCGAGCGCCTCGCGGCTGCCGGTGGACGCCCCCGAGGGCACCGCGGCGCGACCCATCGCGCCGGACTCGAGCAGCACGTCGGCTTCCACCGTCGGATGGCCGCGCGAATCGAGGATCTCCCTCGCCACCACGTCCACGATCGAGCTCATGTCGGTTCGTCTCCGCTTCTCGTCAGGCTCGGACGCGGTCCTCGGCGAAGCCCCGGCGTTTCGTCGTACGGTCGAGCTCCACCAGCGTTTCGAGGAGCTCCCGCATCAACGCGAGCGGCCAGGAATTCGGGCCGTCGCACAGCGCTTCGTCGGGCCGCGGATGCGTTTCCATGAAAAGCCCGGCGACGCCGGCGGCGACCGCCGCGCGCGCGAGCACCGGGACGAACTGGCGCTCGCCGCCGCTGCGGCCGCCGAGCCCGCCGGGGAGCTGCACCGAGTGCGTCGCGTCGAACACCACCGGACAGCCGGTCGCGCGCATGATCGCGAGGCTCCTCATGTCGCTCACCAGATTCTGGTAGCCGAAGGAAAATCCCCGCTCGCAGACGAGGATGCGGTCGTTGCCCGCGCTTCTCGCCTTCTCGACCACGTTCGCCATCTCCCAGGGCGACAGGAACTGCCCCTTCTTGATGTTCATCGGTTTGCCCTGGCGCGCCACCGCGCGGATGAAGTTGGTCTGGCGGCACAGGAACGCCGGCGTCTGGAGCACGTCCACCACCGCCGCCACCTCGGCGAGCGGCGTGTCCTCGTGCACGTCGGTGAGCACCGGAACGCCCACGGTGCGGCGCACCGCCTCCAGAATGCGCAGCCCTTCGGCGAGCCCCGGGCCGCGGTAGCTCTCGCCGGAACTGCGGTTCGCCTTGTCGAACGAGCCCTTGAAGATGTAGGGCACGTCCAGCCGGGAGGTGATTTCCTTCATGTGTCCGGCGACCTCGACGCAGAGCGCTTCGCTCTCCAGCGTGTCCGGTCCGGCGATGAGAAAGAGCGGCCGATCGAGGCCCACCTCGAACCCGCACAGGTTCATGCGGCGACGACGGCGAGCTTGCCGTCGCCCGAGGCGCGGTTCGCGTTGCGGCGGAAAGCGAGCGCCGCCTCGACGAAGGCCTTGAAGAGCGGATGCCCCGCGCGCGGGGTCGAAGTGAACTCGGGATGGAACTGCACGCCGATGAAGAACGGATGCGCGGGCAGTTCCATGATCTCGGCGAGGTTCTCGGTCGCGGTGCGCGCCGACACCTTGTAGCCTTTCGCCTCGAGCTGCGGCACGTACACGTTGTTCACCTCGTACCGATGCCGGTGGCGTTCGTTCGCCTCGGGCCCGTAGATGCGATAGGCGAGCGTGCCCGGCTCGACGACGCAGCGCTGCGCGCCGAGCCGCATCGTGCCGCCGAGGTCCGAGGTTTCGGAGCGGCGCTCGATGCGCCCGGTGCGGTCCACCCACTCGGTGATCAGCGCGACCACCGGATGCGGCGTCTGCGGGTCGAACTCGGTGCTGTTCGCGCCCGTCAGCCCGCAGACGTGGCGCGCGAACTCGACGGTCGCGAGCTGCATCCCGAGGCAGATGCCGAGATACGGCACGCCGTTTTCGCGCGCGTAGCGGATCGCGCGGATCTTTCCTTCGGTGCCCCGCTTGCCGAAGCCGCCGGGTACCAGGATCGCGTCGGTCTTCTCGAGCATCGCGGTGCCGCTGCGCTCGATTTCCTCCGAGTCGATGTAGTGCACCCGCACCCGGCTGCGGGTGTGGATGCCGGCGTGCACCAGCGCCTCGTTCAGCGACTTGTACGAGTCCTGCAGGTCGACGTACTTGCCGACGAAGGCGATATCGGTCTCCTGCTCGGGGTGCTCGAGCGCCCAGACGAGCTGTTTCCAGGCCGAGAGGTCGGCCGCGCGCGCGAGGATCTGCAGCTTGTGGCAGACGATCTCGTCGAGCATCTGCTCGTGCAGCATCATCGGGATCTTGTAGATCGAATCGACGTCCCAGGCCGAGATCACCGCCTCCTTCTGCACGTTGCAGAAAAGCGCGATCTTGCGCCGCTCCTCCTCCGGCAGCGGCTGCACCGTACGGCAGAGCAGCGCATCCGGTTGGATGCCGATCTCGCGCAGCTCCTTCACCGAGTGCTGCGTCGGCTTGGTCTTGATCTCGCCCGCCGAGGCGATGTAGGGCACGAGCGTCAGGTGGATGTAGCAGACGTTGTGGCGCCCCAGTTCCAGCCCCATCTGCCGGATCGCCTCCAGAAAGGGCAGCGACTCGATGTCGCCGACCGTGCCGCCGACTTCCACGATCGCCACGTCCGCGTCGCCCGCGCCGCGCTTGATGAAGAGTTTGATCTCGTCGGTGATGTGCGGGATCACCTGCACCGTGCCGCCGAGATAGTCGCCGCGGCGCTCCTTGCGGATCACCGACTCGTACACCTGCCCGGTGGTGAAGTTGTTCCAGCGGCGCATCTTCGAGGACTGGAAGCGCTCGTAGTGGCCGAGGTCGAGGTCGGTCTCGGCACCGTCCTCGGTGACGAACACCTCGCCGTGCTGGAACGGCGACATCGTGCCCGGATCCACGTTGATGTAGGGATCGAGCTTGATGTTGGTGACCCGGATGCCGCGCGATTCCAGGATCGCGGCGAGCGACGCGGCGGCGATTCCCTTTCCGAGACTGGAAACGACACCGCCGGTAACGAAGACGTATTTCGTCATTAACGCCGATCGGGGCGCGGATGCACGAGTCTACCGGAATCGCCGCAGTGCGACAAATGCGCGTGCGCGCGACGCGGCGGACGCGCGCGCCGAGCGGCGCGCCAGAAACTTCTGGCGCTCGGCGGGTCTAAGGGCGTGACCGGGGCCGCTTCGCGAGGACGGCGCCGGCATCGCGAGGAGGATCGCTTGAGCGTCGTCGCCCGCTTCGAGGTCCGCTACACCCAGTACCTGGACGAGCGAGGCCGCGCGCTCGGACCGCTGCCCGAGTTCGCGCGCGACCCGCGCGCGCTGGTGCCCGCTTACCGCGCGATGGTGCTGATGCGCGCGCTCGATGCGAAAGCGATCGCGCTGCAGCGCACCGGCCGCATGGGCACCTACGCCTCCACGCTCGGAAAGGAGGCGATCGACGCCGGATGCGGCGCGGTGCTCGAAAAAGACGACGTCGTGCTGCCGAGCTACCGAGAGAGCGGCGTGCTGTTCCTTCGCGGCGTCGCGCCGCACCGCGTCTTCCTCTACTGGGGTGGCGACGAACGCGGCAACGTGTTTCCGGAGTCGCCGCGCGACTTCCCGTTCTGCGTTCCGATCGCGACGCAGCTCGCGCACGCGGTCGGCGTCGCCTACGCGATCCGGCTGCGCGGCGAGCGGCGCGCGGCGCTCGCGTTCGCGGGCGACGGCGCCACCTCCAAGGGCGACTTCCACGAGGCGCTGAACGCCGCCGGCGTCTGGTGCCTGCCGCTCGTCGTGCTCGTCGTCAACAATCAGTACGCGATCTCGATGCCGCGGCGGCGCCAGACCGCCGCCGAGACGCTCGCGCAGAAGGCGATCGCCGCCGGCATCGCCTGCGAGCAGGTCGACGGCAACGACGCGATCGCGGTGCGTGACGTCGTCGGCCGGGCGCTCGCGCGCGCCCGCGCCGGCGACGGGCCGACGCTCGTCGAGGCGCTCACGTACCGGCTCTCGGATCACACCACCGCCGACGACGCATCGCGTTACCGCAGCGCCGAGGAACTGGCCGAGGCGTGGAAACGCGAGCCGGTCGCGCGGCTGCGCGCATGGCTCGCGGCGAACGGCGCGTGGACGAAGGAGGACGAAGTGGCGCTCGAGCGCGAGTGCGCCGCGCGCGCCGAGGCCGCGGCGAAGGCGTACCTCGAGACGCCGCCGCCCGATCCCGAGCAGATGTTCCGGCACCTGTACGCGCAGCTTCCGGCCGCCTACCGCTGGCAGCGCGCGGCCGCCTGCGGCGAGGCGACCGAGGATGCCTGCGCTTAACCTGGTCGAGGCGGTCAACCGGGCGCTCGCGCGCGCGATGGAGGACGATCCGCGCGTCGTGGTGCTCGGCGAAGACGTCGGCGTAAACGGCGGGGTGTTCCGAGCGACCGTCGGGCTGCTCGAACGCTTCGGTCCGGAGCGCGTCGTCGACACGCCGCTTTCGGAGGCGCTGATCGCGGGCATGGCGATCGGCATGGCCGCCGAGGGCTTGCGCCCGGTCGTCGAGATCCAGTTCGCCGGCTTCGCCTACGCGACGCTCGACCAGATCCTCAATCACGCCGGTCGGCTGCGGCACCGCACGCAGGGGCGCCTTTCGTGCCCGATGGTGATGCGCATGCCCTGCGGCGCGTGCATCCGCGCGCCCGAGCACCATTCGGAGAGCCCGGAGGCGATCTTCGCGCACGTGCCCGGAATCCGCGTCGTCGCGCCCTCGTCGCCTGCGCGCGCCTACGGGCTGCTTCTTGCCGCGATCGCCGACCCGGACCCGGTGGTGTTTCTCGAACCCGCGCGCCTGTACCGGCTCTGGCGCGAGGAGGTGGCCGACGACGGCGCGCCGCTCGCGCTCGACCGTGCGTTCGTGCTGCGCGAGGGCAGCGACCTCACGCTCGTTTCCTGGGGCGCGATGGTGTACGAGACCCTGTCGGCCGCAGACGCCCTCGCCCGCGAGGGCGTTCGCGCCGAGGTGATCGACGTCGCGACGCTCAAGCCCCTCGACGAGGAGACGATCCTCGCGTCGGTCGCGAAGACCGGGCGCTGCGTCGTCGTCACCGAGGCGCCGCGCACCTGCAGCTTCGCCTCCGAAGTCGCGGCGGTGCTCGCCGGCCGCGGGCTGACCTCGCTGCTTGCGCCGGTCGAGCGCGTCACCGGCTGGGACACGGTGACTCCGCTCGCGCGGCTCGAAGCGCGCTACATGCCCGACGTGCCGCGCATTCTCGCCGCCGCGCGCCGGGCGCTCGCGTACCGCTGACATGCGCATCTTCGCGCTGCCGGATCTGGGCGAAGGGCTGCACGAGGCCGAGATCGTCGAATGGCGGGTTGCGCCCGGCGACGAGGTCGTCGCCGACCAGATCGTCGCCGCGGTCGAGACCGACAAGGCGCTCGTCGAGATCCCGGCGCCCTGGCCCGGACGCATCGAAAAGCTCTTCGGCAAGCCGGGCGACACGATCCGCGTCGGCGCGCCGTTCATCGGCTTTGCCGGCGAGCCGGCCGACGCCGGCACGGTCGTCGGCGAGCTGGCGGTCGCGGCGCCGCCCGGGACGAGCGAGGCCCCCGGCGCTGCGCGCGAGCCGCGCGCAGCGCCCGCGGTCCGCGCGCTCGCGCGCCGGCTCGGTGTCGCGCTCGCCGACGTCGTGCCGACCGGCCCCGAGGGGACGGTGAGCGCCGAGGACGTCGAGCGCGCCGCGGCCGCGCGCGCCGGCGGCGCGCCGCTGCGCGGAATGCTGCGCACGATGGCGCGCAACATGGCGCGCGCGCACGCCGAGGTCGCCGCGGTGACGGTGACGGACGACGTCGATATCGACGCCTGGCCCGACGGCTGCGCGCTCATGCCGCGGCTCGTGCGCGCGCTGGTCGCCGCCGCGCGCGCCGAACCCGCGCTCAACGCGTGGTACGACCCCGAGCGCGCGAGCCGGCGCACGTTCGCCGAAGTGCACGTCGGCATCGCGGTCGACACCCCCGAGGGGCTCGTCGTGCCGGTGCTGCGCAACTGCGAGGCGCGCGCGGGCGCGGCGCTCGCCGCCGACATCGACGCGCTCGTCGCGCAGGCGCGCGCCCGGCGGCTTGCGCCCGAGGCGCTGCGCGGCGCGACGATCCTGCTTTCGAACTACGGCGCGATCGCCGGCCGCTACGCGACGCCGATCGTCGTGCCGCCGGCGGTGGCGATCGTCGGCGCCGGCCGAATCGCGCGCCGCGCGGTGGTGCTCGCCGACGGGCGGATCGCCGCGCACCGCGTGCTGCCGATTTCGCTCACGTTCGACCACCGCGCGGCGACCGGCGGCGAAGCGGGCCGGTTTCTCGCGGCGCTGGTCGAGGATCTCGCGCGCGCCGACTGAGCGCGCGGCCCTACTCTTTCCCCGCGCGCCAGATGCCGTAGAGGATCCAGACGCTGTTCAGGAACGCGATCAGGTAGCCGAGAAAGCCGATCGCGGTGAGCACGTTGATCCCGAGCAGCGTCGGGCCCTCGCGCACCGTCATCACGATCGCCGAACCGATGACGAGCGAGGCGGTCATGATGCCGACGGTGACGCGGTCGAGCGTGCGGTCGAGCTGGCGACCGAAGTGGTCGAGGCGCTTGAGGTCGAGGTCCACGCGGGTCTTGCCGCGGCGCGCCTCGCGCAGCAGCCGCGCAAGATCGCGCGGCACGCTCGTCATCAGGCCGACGAAATCGGCGAACGCGCCCCGCCCGCGGCGCACGATCTCGGCCGGCTGGTAGCGCTCGGCGAGCGCCCGCCGCAGAAGCGGCGCGAGGTGGTCGGTAAAGTGAAACTCCGGGTCGTAGAGCCGTCCGAGGCCCTCCAGCGTGATCAGCGCCTTGAACATCAGCGCGAGGTCGGCGGGCAGCACGATCGAGTGCTCGCGCAGGATGGTCGAGAACTGGCGCAGCACCGTGCCGATCCGGATGTCCTTGAGCGGCACGCCTTCGTACTCGAACGCGAGTTCGTTGACGTCTGCGGCGAGCTTCGCCTCGTCGACGTACGCATCGCCCGCCCAGTCGAGCAGCACGTCGAGCATCGGCTCCTCGTCCATGCGCGCCAAGCCCGCGAGCAGATCCACGATCTGCCGGCGCCGCAGCGGCGACAGCCGCCCGACCATGCCGAAGTCGATGATCACGATGCGGTTGCCGGGGAGGTAGAAGACGTTGCCCGGGTGCGGGTCCGCGTGGAAGAACCCGTCGAGCAGGATCATCTTGAGGAAGGCGTCCGCCCCGCGCGCCGCGAGCAGCTTGCGGTCGAGGCCCGCCGCCTCGACCGCCGCGAGGTCGGTGCCGGGAATCCCCTCGATGTGCTCCTGCACGAGCAGCGCGTCGCTCGTCCATTGCGGGTACACCTTCGGGATGACGATGTGCGGATCGCCCGCGAAGTTCTTCGCGAAGCGCTCGACGTTGCGCGTCTCGGCGGTGAAATCGAGCTCGCGTTCGAGCGAGCGCGCGAACTGCGCCGCGATCTCGACCGGCCGGTAGCGGCGCGCTTCCGGGATTTCCGATTCGATCATCTCGGCCACGTGGCGCAGCAGGCGCAGGTCGGACTCGATCTTCGCGCGCACGCCGGGGCGGCGCACCTTGAGGACCACCGGCGTGCCGTCGGCGAGCCGCGCGCGGTGCACCTGCGCGATCGAGGCGGCGGCGTACGCTTCGGTCTCGATGTCGCGGAACACCTCGAAGGGCGATCGCCCGAGCGCGCGCTCGAGGTCCGGAAGCAGCGCTTCGAAGGGCACCGGAGGCACGTGCGCGTGCAATTTTTCGAATTCGGCGATCCACGCGGGCGGAAAGAGATCTACGCGCGTCGCCATCACCTGCCCGAGCTTGACGAAGGTCGGGCCGAGCTCCTGCAGCGCGAGCCGCATGCGCTGCGGCGGATCGAGCTTTACCGCCTCGACCGCCGCGCCCCAGTTGAGGATCTGTCCGGCCCGCTCCATCAGCGTCGCAAGGCCGATGCGCTGCACGAACTCGCCCAGCCCGTGCCGGATGAAGACCGAGGTGATTTCGTGCAGCCGCGGCAGCTCGCGCATCATGCCGAGCGTCTGGCGCAGCATCGGCGCCTCCCTACCGCGCGCCGCCGTCCTCGCGGTCTGCCTTCGGTGGCCGGTTCCGCTGCGGTGGCGGCGAGTCCTTCGGACGCAGCGCGTCGGCCATGCCGGCGAGCAGGCCGCTCGCCGCCGCCGCGAAGCGCGCGCCGAACTCGGTCGCGACGGCGACCCCCGCGAGCGCAAGATCGATCGAGGCGACCGAGAAGCGTTCGGCGACCTCGGCCATCGTCGCGCTCACCTTGCGACCGGTTTCGGTGCCGCGGGCACGGGCCTCCTGAAGGACGCGGCGAAGCTCCGGCGCGACCTTCTCGCCGGCGGCGTCGGCGACACGGGCCACCGTGTCGAGAAAGTCCTCTTCCAGCCTTCGCAGGCCGGCGAGCGCCTGCCGGAGCTCGGTGTCGGAAAAATCGCGCCCGGTCGCGACCATCTGGGCGAGCGCCGCGCGCGCCGCCTCGGCCGATCGCGAGAGCGCCTCGTCCATGCCGGCGAACGCATCCGCGAGCGCCTGACGCAGGTCGGCCCGGCTCGCCTGCGCGCCGAGCGCGGCGCCCTCGGCCACCGCGCGAACCGCCTGGCGGATCTGCTCACGGTCGAAGCGGCGATGGCGCAGCGCTTCGAGCGTCAGATCGTGCACCCGCCGGCGGATCTCCTCGCCCGAGCGCACCGCCTCGGCGGCGCTCTGCTTCGTGTGCTCCCCCGACCGGTTCCCGTCTTCGCCCATGGCGTCCTCCCCTGCAGGGCGGCCGCGCCGCGCGCAGCCGCGCGATTTCCGAACGTTAGCGCATCGACGTCGTCGTGAACAGGCGCCCCGGGCTCGGACCGGGGTCGGCGAGAGCCGATGCGGGTGCCGCCGATCGGTGGCATGATGACGCCTCGATGTACGCTCTGGCGCGCAGCCGCACCGATCACGTCGGCAGCCTGCTCCGACCGGAGTCGCTCAAGCGCGCGTTTCTCGACTTCGGCGCAGGGCGCATCACGAGGCAAGCGCTTGTCGCGGCGCAGGATGCGGCGATCCGCGAGGTCGTCGCAAAGCAGCAGGCGCACGGCCTGCCGGTGGTCACCGACGGCGAATACCGCCGGCTCAACTGGCAGGTGAGCTTTTCCGAGGTCGAGGGTTGGGACCTCTGGGAAGGTTCGTGGCGACGGTTCCTCGCCCATCCGACCGACCGCCTCCCGCAAGAGCGGCCGCTCGCGCGCGGCGAGGACGCGGTGGTCTCCTACCGCGTGCCGGCGACCGCGCGGCTTCGGCTCGGGAAAAGCTTTCCGCTCGAGGAATGCCGGTTTCTGCGCTCGGTGGCGAAGGGCCCGATCAAGGTGACGCTGATGGGTCCGGACCGCGTCGCGCAGATGTGCGATCTCGAGCGCTCGAAGCCGCACTACGCCGACTCCGACAGCTTCCTCGCCGACGTCGTCGCGATCCAGAGGCAGATGGTCGCCGAGCTCGTCGCCGCGGGCTGCGACTACGTGCAGCTCGACGAGCCGAGCTACACCGGCTACGTCGACCCGCCGACGCTCGAACGGTTCCGCGCCCGCGGCGAGAATCCGCTTCGCTGGCTGCGGCGCGCGGTCGAGGCGGACAACGCGGTGATCGAAGGCTTGCGCGGCAGGGCGGTCTTCGGCCTGCACGTCTGCCGCGGCAACCGCGCGAGCATGTGGCACAGGGAAGGCAGCTACGACGCGATCGCCGAGACGCTCTTCGGGGGCCTGAAATTCGACCGGCTGCTGCTGGAGGACGACACCGAGCGCGCGGGCGGCTTCGAGCCGCTGCGCTTCGTGCCGAAGGGGGTGATCGTCGTCCTCGGCCTGATTACCACCAAGACCGGCCGCGTGGAAACGGTCGATGAGCTTTGCCGGCGCATCGACGAGGCGGCCCGGTTCGTTCCGCTCGAGCAGCTCGCGCTGAGCCCGCAGTGCGGCTTCGCCTCGGGAATCGGCGGCAACCTCCTCGGCGAAGCCGAGCAGTGGGCGAAGCTCGACGTGATGCTCGAGACCGCACGGCGCGTCTGGGGCTGACGCCACCGCCCGCGCGCGCAGTCGCAGCTCAGCCGCGCAGGTGACAGGCGACCTTGTGGCCGCCGCCGAGGTCCCTGAGCGGCGGGACCTCGGCGCTGCACACCGGATCCTTGCGCAACGGGCAACGCGTGTGGAAGGGGCAGCCTGAGGGCGGCCGGATCGGGTTCGGCACGTCGCCTTCCAGCACGATTCGCCGGCGCTTGAGCGTCGGGTCCGGGATCGGCACCGCGGAAAGCAGCGCCTCCGTGTACGGATGCTGCGGCGAGGCGTACAGCTCGCGCGCGGGCGCGATCTCGACGATCCGGCCGAGGTACATCACCGCGACGCGCCGGCTGATGTGCTCGACCACCGACAGATCGTGCGCGATGAAGAGGTAAGCGAGACCGAAGCGGCTCTGCAGGTCCTCGAGCAGGTTGATCACCTGCGCCTGGATCGAGACGTCGAGCGCAGACACCGGCTCGTCGCAGACGATGAGCTGCGGCGACACCGCGAGCGCCCGCGCGATGCCGATCCGCTGGCGCTGGCCGCCGGAGAACTCGTGCGGATAGCGCTGCGCGTGCTCCGGACGCAGCCCCACGGTCTCGAGCAGCTCCGCCACCCGCGCTTCGCGCTCGGCGCGCGTTCGCGCAAGACCGTGAACGAGAAGTCCTTCGCCGATGATCGCGCCCACGGTCATGCGCGGATTGAGCGAGGCATAGGGGTCCTGGAAGATGATCTGCATGCGGCGCGAGAGCCGCCGCAGCCCCGCTCGATCGAGCGCGGTGACGTTCTCGCCGTCGAACCACACCTCGCCCGAGGTCGACTCGATCAGGCGCAGCACGCAGCGGCCGGTGGTGGACTTGCCGCAGCCGGATTCGCCCACCAGCCCGAGCGTTTCGCCCGGCTCGATCTCGAAGCTCACGCCGTTCACCGCGTGAACGCGCTCGGTCTCGCGCCAGAACAGGCCGCCGCGCACCGGAAAGTGCTTGACGAGGTCTTTCACGCGAAGGAGCGGCTCGGCCACGGCGCGCGCTAGTAGAGAAGGCAGGCGACGCGGTGGCCGGGGCCGATTTCGCGCAGCGCCGGCGCCTCGGCGCGACAGTCGGCACTGGCGTAGCGGCAGCGGGGCGCGAACCGGCAGCCGGGCGGGGGATCGACGAGCGAAGGCACCGTGCCGGGGATCGCCTCGAGGCGCGCGCGGCCGCGCGCGGCGCTGTCCAGCCGCGGGATCGAGCGGATCAGCCCCTGCGTGTAAGGATGGCGCGGCGCGGCAAAGAGCGCGTGCACCGGCGCCTCCTCGACCACCTTTCCGGCGTACATCACGACGACGCGCTCGGCGGTCTCGGCGATCACCCCCATCGCGTGCGTGATCAGCATCACCGCCATGCCGAAGCGTGCCTTCATCTCGGCGAGCAGCTCGAGGATCTGCGCCTGGATGGTGACGTCGAGGGCGGTGGTCGGCTCGTCGGCGATGAGCAGCTTCGGGTTGCAGGCAAGGGCCATCGCGATCATCGCGCGCTGGCGCATGCCGCCGGAGAACTGGTGCGGGTAGTCGTGCACGCGCCGCGCCGCGTTCGGGATGTGCACGAGCGCAAGCAGCTCCGCGGCGCGCGCGAGCGCCGCGCGCCGCCCGAGCCCCTCGTGCAGCCGCAGCACCTCGGCGATCTGCTCGCCGACGGTGAACACCGGATTGAGCGAGGTCATCGGCTCCTGGAAGATCATTGCGATCTCGCGCGCCCGGATCGTGCGCAGCGCGCGGGCATCGAGCGGCACAAGGTCCCGCCCCTGCCAGCGCACCTCGCCGGCGACGATGCGCCCCGGCGGCATCGGGATGAGTTTCAGGATGGTGAGCGCGGTGACGGTCTTGCCGCAGCCCGACTCGCCGACGACGCCGAGCGTCTCGCCGCTGTCTCTTATAC
>JAOAFL010000078.1 GCA_026416295.1 Burkholderiales bacterium
CGCAAGCACCGCCGCGAAGCCGAGGGCGCCGGCGGCGGGACCTTGCATCAGGCGCGGCGCGCGCGCGCCGCGGCGGCGAGCGCCCCGAGCAAGGCGCAGAGCGCCGAGGCGGCAAGCCCCGCGACGAGCGGCGCCCAGTAAAGGACCATCGGGATGCCGAGAGTGGCCGAGCGGTCGCCGTGCATCCAGGCGATGCGCGCCTGAAGCGCGCCGTGGTACGCGAGCGCGCCGACGAAAACGGCGCAGAGCAAGCCCACGGCGCACTCGAGCGCCGCGAGCGCGCGCGGCGCAAGGCGATCGGTGAGGAACTCGACGCCGACGTGTGCCCCGCGCAGGAACGCGAGCGGCATCGCGAGGAACACGCACGACATCACCGCAAGCTGCGTGAGGTCGAGCGTGCCGAGAATCGAGACCCCTAAGGCCCGCCGCGCGGCGATATCCGCGATCACGACGAGCATGCCGGCGCAAAGGACCGAGACGCCCGCGGCAGCCGTCCAGCCCGCGAGGCGGTCGGCGGCGGCGATCGCCCGCGCGAGCGCGCCCGCCGCGCCCGCCTCCGCGCTCATCCTCGTCGCTCTAGCGGGCGAAGCGCGCGACCGTCTTCACCATTTCGTCGTAGATCGCGCGCGCGTTCGCGACGCCCGCTTTTTCCAGCTTCGCGAGCTCGCCGTCGATCACCGGTTTCAGCTGCGCGCGCCACTGCTCGCGCTGCTCGCGCGAGATCGTGACGATCTGATTGCCGAGCGGCTTCACCGCGTCGAGCCCGGCCTGGTCCCAGCGGTTCCACCAGCCGCCGAACTTGTCGACGAGCGCCTGGCCGGTCGCCGCATCGATCGCCTTCTGTACCTCCGGCGCAAGCGCCCGGAATCGCGCCGGGTTCATCACCAGGTGAAAGCAGGCGGTGTAGATGCGCGCATCGAGATGGTGCTTGAGCAGCCCCTCGAGGCGAAAGCCGCGGATCGCATCCCACGGGAACACCGCGCCGTCGATCACGCCCTTCTCGAGGTTCTCGTACACCTGCCCCGGCGGCATGCCGACCGGCGTCGCCCCGAGGTGGGAAAGCAGCGCCTGCGTCGGCGGGTTCGGAGCGCGCATGCGAAGGCCTTTCACGTCCTCGAGCGTCCTGAGCGGCTTTGCCCGCGTGTGAAAGAGTCCCGGGTTGTGGCAGTGAAGCGCGACCACCTTGAACTCCTTCCAGTCCTCGGCGAGCGCGCCCGGCAGCATCGCCCAGAGCGCCTTGCTCGCGGATTCGGCGCTCTCGGCGACGAACGGCAACTCCATGATCGAGGTGCGCAGGTAGCGGCCGCCGGGAATCCCGTTCAGGCCGAAGCCGAGGTCGACGACCCCTTGCTTCACCTGGTCGGCCTGATTCTCGACCTTGCCGAAGGGGGAGTTTCCGGCGAAGACGCGCACCGTCGCCTTGCCGCCCGAGAGCTTCTCGATCTCCTTGCCGAGCGGCTCGAGCACGTCCACGACGAAACCGTGCGTCGGCGGCACGTAGGTCGAAAATTTCAACTCGGTCTGCGCCGCCGCGGTAGCGGCGGCCGCGACGGCGAAAACGCAAGCGATGACGCGCAGCCTCTGCATGGTGTCCTCCTCTGGTGGCCGGCCGATTATAGGCCGCCCGCCCGCACCGGCAGGCGCGCGAAGCCGCGAAACCGTATGCGCCGGTCGCGTTCGGGTTCGCCCGCGAGCTCGATTCGCGGGAAACGGGCGAGCAGCCGCGAAAACGCGATGCGCGCCTCCATCCGGGCGACGTTCATGCCGGAGCACGCGTGGTCGCCGTGGCCGAAGGCGACGTGGCGGTTGGGCTTGCGCGCGATGTCGAAGCGCTCCGGATCGGGGAACTGGCGGGGATCGCGGTTCGCGGCGCCGATCGCGATCGTGATCGAGGTGCCCGGCTCGAGCCGCACGCCGCCGATCTCGATCGGCGCGAGGCACCTGCGGTTATTGAGCTGGATCGGGCCTTCGTAGCGCAGCATCTCCTCGATCGCGGTCGGAAGAAGACCCGGCTCGGCGCGCAGGCGGGCGAATTCCTGCGGGTGGGTGAGCAGCAGCCACAGGCCGTTGCCGAGCAGGTTCGTGGTGGTCTCGTGTCCGGCGTTGAGGAGAAAGATGCACTGGTGGTAGAGCTCCTTTTCGGTGAGCCGCTCGCCGTCGGCCTCGCCCTGGAGGAGGCGCGTGAGCACGTCGGTCTCCGGGTCGCCGGGGCGCCGCCGCCGCTCGGCGACGAGCACCCCGAGGTAGTCGAGGAATTCGCGCACCGCGCGGTTGCCGCGCTCGAGCATCGCCGGCGTCGGCGCGGGCTCGAGCGCCGCGAGGATCGCGAGCGACCAGCCGCGAAGCGGCGCGCGCGCCTCGCGCGGAACGGCGAGCAGGTTGCCGATCACCTCGACCGGGATTTTCGCCGCGAACTCGGCGATGAAATCGAATTCGCCGAGATCGGCCATGCGCGCAAGGAGCGCATCCACCAGCCGCACGACGTCGGCCTCCATGCGCGCGATCGCGCGCGGCGTCAGCGCCCCCATGATCAGGCGTCGCACGCGGGTGTGAAGCGGCGGGTCGTTGAACACGAGGCTCGTCGTGTGGTGCTCGTAGAGGAGCGAATCGCCGAACTTCGGCGCGAACTCGATTTTCTTGTCCGAACTGGCGCGCGCGGTGTCGCGGTACACCTGCACCGCGTCGTCGTACCGCGTGAGCAGCACGCCGCCGTCGGCGAAGCGGTGCACCGGGTCTTCTTCGCGCAGGCGGGCAAAATACGGGTACGGGTTGTCGATGAAGTCGGCGGGCGGGGCCTTGAGCTCGAAGTCGATCATTCGTGCATACTACCGCGCCGTGAGACGCACGGTCGCGACGCCTCGCCGCGGGCTGCCCGGGTCCGCGAGCCCCGCATGAGTACGCCCGCGCAGCGCAGCTACCGATACTACGAGTTCGTCATGGCGGCGTTCGTGACGGTGCTCGTCTGCTCGAACCTGATCGGCCCGGCGAAGATCGCGCAGATCGAGGCGCCGCTCGTCGGCACGCTGACCTTCGGCGCCGGGGTGCTCTTCTTTCCGATTTCGTACATCTTCGGCGACATCCTGACGGAGGTCTACGGCTATTCGCGCGCGCGGCGCGTGATCTGGGCCGGTTTTGCCGCGCTCGGCTTCGCCTCGTTCATGGCGGCGGTGGTGGTCGCGCTGCCCCCCGCCCCCTTCTGGACGCATCAGGCCGCCTACGAGGTGGCGTTCGGCAACACCTGGCGCATCGTCGCCGCTTCGATGATCGCGTACTTCTGCGGCGAGTTCGTCAATTCCTACGTGCTCGCGAAGATGAAAATCCTCACGCGCGGCCGCTGGCTCTGGACGCGCACGATCGGCTCGACGATCGCCGGCGAGGCGGTCGATTCGGCGCTCTTTTATCCGCTCGCGTTTTACGGCACAGGCATCATCCCGGACGAAAAGCTGCCGACGGTGATGCTCGCGCAGTTTCTCGCGAAAACCGCGGTGGAAGTGGTGTTCACCCCGGTCACCTACAAGATCGTCGGGTTCCTCAAGCGCGCCGAGAACGAGGACTATTACGACCGGCGCACCAACTTCAATCCGTTCGCGCTGAAGGTCTAGCGGCGGCTACGGGCGCAGGCGGCCCGCGCGCATCTCGACGAGCAGCCGGCGCAGCAGCGCGCGGGTCTCGCCCGGCACGTCGTCGAGCAGATACTTTCCCTCCACCTCGACGAAATAGAGCGCCGCAAGCGGCGCAGGCGTTGCGCCCGCGACGCGCAGCTCCCAGACGAGCAGCCGGTGCTTGCCGATCGCGATCTCGGCGAGCAGCCGGTTCGCCGGATCGAGGTACTGCGCGAACACGCGCTTGAACTGCTCCTCGCCGACGTCGCGCCGGTACTCGGCGAGCACCTCGAATCGGCGCCGCGGGGCGTTCGAAAGCGCGGCGGCCTCCTCGAGGTCGCCGGTCGAAAGGTGCAGGTTGAGGAGCCGAGCGGCGTTCAGCGCCGAATCCGGCGCAAGCGCCGCCGCCGGCGTGCGCGCGTGCGCATCCGGCGCATGGCGATAGAGCACGTACTCGATGCGCCGGCCATCCTCCAGTTCCAGCACGCGGGGTTCGCCCTCGGCCGCCGCGGCCTTCGCCGCCGCGAGCGCCGCGGCGGCAAACAGGGCGAGGCCGCGCGCGCTCATGCGGCGGCGCGCATCGGCGCGGTACGGTAGCGCGCAAGGAGCTCTGCGCGTTTTGCGCGCGCGGCGGCGACCGCCTTTGCCTTGACGTGGCCGAAGCCGCGGATTTCCTCAGCGAGCGAGGCGATTTCCACTGCGAGCGCGTGGTTGTCGCGCGATAACCCCGCGAGGAGCTCTTCGACCGTCTCCTCGTATTCGCGGATCAGCTCGCGCTCCATGCGCCGTTCGGCGGTGCGCCCGAAGGGATCGAGCCAGGTACCGCGCAGCCCTTTGAGCTTCGCGAGCAGCCGAAAGACCGGCAACATCCACGGGCCGAAGGCGATCTTGCGCGGTTCGCCGGTGCGCGGATCGGGCCGGGCAATGAGCGGCGGCGCGAGGTGAAAGACGAGGCGCCAGTCGCCTTCGAACATCGCGGCGATCCTGCTTTCGAACGCGCCGTCGGCGTACAGGCGCGCGACCTCGTACTCGTCCTTGTAGGCGAGGAGCTTCGCGTAGCCGCGCGCCACCGCCTCGGCGAGTTTCGTTCCCCCGACCCGGTCCCTTTCCGCCGCCGCGACCCGCTCGACGAGCGCTCTGTAGCGCGCCGCGTACGCGGCATCCTGGTAGTCGGTGAGGAGCTTCACCCGACGCGCGACCAGTTCGTCGAGGTTTCGCGACGGGCGTTCGCCGATCCCGATCACCTCGGCCGGCTGCGCGATCCGCCGCACGCGTTCCAGATCGGCCGCGGCGCGCCGTCCCCAGAGGAAGGCGGCGAGGTTCAGCTCGAGCGCGACGCCGTTCAGCTCGATCGCGCGCTCAAGCGCCGCGCGCGAGACCGGCAGCCAGCCCTTCTGCCAGGCGTAGCCCAGCATGAACATGTTGGTCGCGATCGCATCGCCCATCAAGGCGCTCGCGAGCTCGGTCGCGGGCACGAACTCGACATTCGCTTCGCCGCACGCCTCGCGGATGTCGCGCGCGAGGTCGCTGCCCGGGAGCCGCCAGTCGGGGTTGCGCACGAACTCGGCGGTGGGCGTGACCGTCGCGTTGACGAGCGCGCGCGTGCGGCTGGGCGCCATTTTCGCGATCGCGTCGGCGCTTCCGGTGACGACGAGGTCGCAGCCGAGCACCACGTCCGCACCGCCGATATCGAGCCGCGCGGTGTGTAGTTTCTCGGGTGCATCTGCGATCCGCACGTGCGACATCACCGCGCCGTACTTTTGCGCTAGGCCCGACATGTCGAGGACGGTCACGCCCTTGCCCTCGAGGTGCGCCGCCATCGCGAGGATCTGGCCGATCGTGATCACGCCGGTGCCGCCGATGCCGGTGACGAGGATCCCGCAAGGCCCGGCGAGCGCCGCGGACGCGGGTTCGGCGAGGGGCGGAAAGTCGTCTGCGGTCACCGGACTCCGATTGCCTTTCCGCAGGCGGCCGCCTTCGACGGTGACGAAGCTCGGGCAGAAGCCCTTCAGGCAGGAATAGTCCTTGTTGCACGAGGACTGGTTGATCGCGCGCTTTCTGCCGAACTCGGTCTCGAGCGGCTCGACCGAGAGGCAGTTCGATTTGATGCTGCAGTCGCCGCAGCCCTCGCACACCCTTTCGTTGATGACGACGCGCTTTGCCGGATCAGGGTACGCTCCGCGCTTTCTGCGGCGGCGCTTTTCGGACGCGCAGGTCTGATCGTAGATGAGCGCCGACACGCCCGGCTGCTCGCGCAGCCACCGCTGCACCGCATCCAGCTCGTCGCGGTGGCGGATCGTGACCCCGGGCGCCCAGTTCGTCCCGGGCGGATACTTTTCCGGCTCGTCGGTCACGACGACGATCGGGGAGACGCCTTCGGCGGCGAGTTGCCGCGAGATCATCGGCGGATCGAGCGGCCCGTCCACGTGTTGGCCGCCGGTCATCGCCACCGCGTCGTTGTAGAGGATCTTGTAGGTGATGTTGACCTTCGCCGCGACCGCGGCGCGGATCGCAAGGAGCCCCGAGTGAAAGTAGGTGCCGTCGCCGAGGTTGGCGAAGATGTGCCGCTCGTTCGTGAACGGCGCCTGCCCGATCCAGGGGGCGCCTTCGCCGCCCATGTGGGTGAAGGTGGCGGTCGAGCGGTTCATCCACACCGCCATGAAGTGGCAGCCGATGCCGGCGGTGGCGCGACTGCCCTCCGGCACGCGCGTCGAGGTGTTGTGCGGGCAGCCGGAGCAAAAGTAGGGCTGGCGCACCGCGGCGACGCGCGGCCGGGCGAGCGCTTTCTCCTTCCATTCGAGAAACGCGAGCCGGTCGCGGAACTGCGATCCGAGCGCCGCGGTCATGCCGAGCTTCTCCAACCGCTGGGCGATCGCTTTCGCGACCATCGCCGGGGAGTGCTCGTAATGTGCGGGCAGCAACCAAGTGCCGGCGGGCTGGCCGTCGGCGCGGCTCCACTCGCCGTTGTCGTCGAACTTGCCGACGACGCGCGGCGCGCGCACGCCCTCCTTCCAGTTGTACAGCTCCTCCTTGATCTGGTACTCGATCA
This sequence comes from Burkholderiales bacterium, assembly GCA_026416295.1. GTDB lineage: Bacteria > Pseudomonadota > Gammaproteobacteria > Burkholderiales > SG8-39 > RBG-16-66-20. The sequence continues at coordinate 6,652 of JAOAFL010000078.1, forward strand.
GCTGGCGCTTTTCCTCGACGACGAGGATTTCCTCCAGCCCCTCGGCGAAGCGGCGCGCGCCCTGGGGTTCGAGCGGCCAGCTCATCGCCACCTTGTAGACGCGCAGCCCGATGTCGCGGGCGACGCGCTCGTCGATGCCGAGGTCGGCGAGCGCCTGCATCACGTCGCCGAAGCTCTTTCCGGTGGTGATGATCCCGAGACGCGCGTGCGGCGAGTCGTAGATCGTGCGGTCAAGACCGTTGGCGCGCACGTAGGCGAGCGCGGCGTACACCTTCCAGTCGAGGAGCCGCGCCTCCTGCTCGAGGATGCCGTCGGGCCAGCGGATGTTGAGCCCGCCCGGGGGGAGCGGAAAGTTCTCCGGCAGCCGCACCTCGACCCGCTCGGGGTCCACGATCACCGAGGCGCCGGATTCGACGACGTCGGTGACGCATTTGAACGCGATCCAGCAGCCCGAATAGCGGCTCATCGCGAAGCCGTGCACGCCGAGGTCGAGGTAATCCTGCACGTTCGCAGGATTGAGCACCGGGATGAGGCAGGCCTTGAAGATGTGCTCGCTCTGGTGCGGAAGCGTGGAGGATTTGGCCGCATGGTCGTCGCCGGCGAGCACGAGCACCCCGCCGTGTTTCGAGGTGCCGGCGGCGTTCGCGTGCTTGAAGACGTCGCCGCAGCGATCGACGCCCGGGCCTTTTCCGTACCACATCGCGAACACGCCGTCGTATTTCGCGCCGGGGAAGAGCCCCACCTGTTGGGTGCCCCAGATCGCGGTCGCGGCGAGGTCCTCGTTCACCCCGGGCTGGAAGCGGATATGGTGCGCTTCGAGGTGCTTCTTCGCGCGCCACAGCGTCTGGTCGAGCCCGCCGAGCGGCGAGCCGCGGTAGCCGGAGATGAAGCCTGCGGTGTTCAGCCCCGCGCGCGCGTCGCGCTCGCGCTGGAGGAGCGCAAGGCGCACGAGCGCCTGCGTGCCGGTGAGGAACACACGGCCTTTTTCCAGAGCGTACTTGTCCTCGAGGCTGGCCTTCGCAAGGCGGGCGGCGTCCACCGGAGCGTTCATCGGCCGGTCTCCACAAAAACCGTGTTCGTGGGGCTTGCGCGGCCCGCGCGCGGTGGCGCCGCGTCCGCGGCCGCTCGCGCCGCCCGATCGCCTCCGGCGGCGCGCGAGCCAGCTTAGCACACGCCTCAGACGGCGGTGCGCGGCTCGCGCTCCTTGCGCGCGAGCGGCAGGTCCCAGTAGGGCTCGGGGCCGAAGGAGTCGGCCAGGAAGTCGATGAACGCACGCGTCTTCGCCGGCAAGTGACGCCGGTGCGGATAGACGGCGTAGATCGAGACCTCGGTCGCAAAATCGTAACCGGGAAGAAGCGCAACGAGCGACCCGTCCTCAAGGTGCCGGCGCACGTCCCAGGTGGATTTGAGCGCCACGCCGAGTCCCGCGAGCGCCCACTCGCGCAGCACCTCCCAGTTGTCGCAGGCATAGCGACCGGTGACGCGCACGACGCCCCTTCGGCCTTCGGGGTCTCGGTACTCCCAGTTCATGTGAAAGTCGGTCGTCGTGAGGCAGTTGTGGTGCACAAGGTCTTCCGGGGTGCGCGGCGCGCCGTGGCGGCGAAGGTACTCGGGGCTCGCGCACACGACGCGCCGGTTCGGCGCAAGGCGGCGCGCAGCGAGCGAGGAGTCCTTCAGCGCCCCGATGCGGATGGCGAGGTCGAAACCCTCCTCGATCACATTCACGGCGCGGTCCGAGAGGCTGAGCGCGAGCTGTACCTTGGGGTAACGCTCGGCGAATCTGGGCACGAGCGGTGCGATGTGCAGATGCCCGAAGGAGGCCGGGATCGCGACCTTCAGTACCCCTTGGGGCTCCAGACGGCTCGCGGAAGCCGCCGCTTCTGCCTCGGCGACCTCCGCGAGAATCCGGGTGCAGGCTTCGTAGTAGCTTGCGCCTTCGTCGGTCAGCGCGATGCGTCGCGTCGTCCGATTGAGCAGCCGAACCCCGAGCCGCGCCTCCAGCGAAGCGAGCTTGCGGCTTACCGCCGCGGTGGAAATGCCGAGTTCGCGCGCAGCTGCAGACAGGCTGCCCGCGCCGACGACCTTGGCGAAAACAGACATCTCGGAGAGGGCATCAGCCACAATTGTTACTCTATCAGCAAAGAACTTTTGACTACTGACGGGATTGTGTCCTTCGCGACAAAGACGTACATTTTGCGCACCGCAGCAACCGAGCAAGGCTGCGGCAGAGATTTAGAACGCGCCCGCCGCGGTTTCCTCCCTCCTCCTCCGCGGTTAGGGGTTCGCCCCCTCCGTACCGCCCCAAAACGGTGCGGAGGGGGCCGCGTCTTTTCCGAAGGCCAAAACAGCGTCAGGCGATTGCGCGCCACATCTCGCGGTCGCGTTTCGCGGTCCAGATCCGCGGATGCTTGATCCCGCGCGCTTCGTCGTAGGCGCGCGAGACGTCGAACGGCATGCAGTGTTCGTACACCGGAAAGCCGCCGTAGATCGGATCCATCCGGCGACGCACCGCTTCGTAAACTTCCTTGAGCGACTTTCCCTTGGCTACGCCCCGGCGCGCGATCGTGTAGAGGTCGCGCACGAATTTCTGCGTATAGTCGATCGCCTTCTCGCATGCCGCCGGGGTCTTGAGCGCCGGCCCCCGGCCCGGCACGAGCGCGCGGGGCTTCAGCGCGCGCAGTTTCTCGAGCGTCTGCGGCCATTCCGAAAGATGCGCGTCGCCGGTGTAGATGCCGGCGTTGTACTCGACGAGGTCGCCGGAAAAGAGCACGCGCTCCGTGGGCACCCAGACGACGGTGTCGCCGGCGGTGTGCCCGGCGCCCGGGTGAAGGATCCGGACTTCGAGCTTTCCCATCCAGAGCGCGATCGAGTCGCGAAAGACGAGCGTCGGCCAAGTGAGTCCCGGAATCGAGTCCTTGCCGCGGAAAAGGCGCGGAAAGCGCCCGATCTCGCTCGCCATGTCCTCGCGCCCGCGCTCGCGGATGAGCTCGCGCGTCGCCTCGCTCGCAATGATCTCGCTCGCGCCGTAGGCCGAGGCCCCGAGCACCCGCACCGCGTGATAGTGGCTGAGCACGACGTAGCGGATCGGTTTCGCGGTCACCTGCCGGATGCGGCGGATCACCTCCTGCGCCATCACCGGGGTCGCCTGCGCGTCCACCACCAGCACCCCGTCGTCGCCCACGACGACACCCGTGTTCGGATCGCCCTCGGCGGTGAACGCCCAGCAGTGCTTCGACAGGCGGTCGAAGGTGATTTTCTTGTCGGCGAGGTCGGCTTCGGAAGCGAAAGGTTTCGTCATGAGATGGCGTCGTCGGAATGCGATGGCGCTATGATAGCCCCACCCCCGGATCAGCGAAGAAATCCGCCATGGGCCGCCCGGAAAAAATTCGACTCGGCGACATCCTGGTCGCGCAGAAGCTCGTTTCCCGGGAGCAGCTCGCACGAGCGCTCGAAGAGCAAAAGCGCAGCGGCCGCAAGCTCGGCCGTGTTCTGGTCGAGCAGGGCTACGTCACCGACGAGCAGATCTGCGAGGCGATCTCGCGCCAGCTCGGCGTCCCCTATGTCAATCTAAAACTTTTCAACTTCAACCAGGAGCTGGTGCGGCGGCTCCCGGAGGCGCTCGCGCGGCGATTCCGCGCGATCGTTCTGGAAGAGCGCGAAGGCGCCTATCTCGTCGGCATGGCCGACCCGACCGACCTCTTCGCCTACGACGAGCTCGCGCGCGCGCTGCGGCGCGAGATCCGCACCGCGGTGGTGAGCGAGCCGCTGCTCGTTCAGACGATCGATCGCATCTATCGGCGCACCGAGCAGATCAGCGGGCTCGCAAGAGAGCTGGAGCGCGATCTGGCGGATGCCTACGTGGACTTCGGTGCGCTCGGTGCCGGAGCGGAGGATGCCCCGGTGGTGCGGCTGCTCCAGAACGTGTTCGAAGACGCGGTCCAGGTGAACGCCTCCGACGTGCACATCGAGCCGCAGGAGGGAAAGCTCCAGATCCGCTTCCGTATCGACGGGGTGCTGATGCCGCAGACCGAAGCCGATCCGAAGATCGGCCCCGCGGTCGCGTTGCGGCTCAAGCTGATGGCGGGCCTCGATATCTCGGAAAAGCGCCTGCCGCAGGACGGGCGGCTCAACGTGCGCGTACGCGAGCAGCCGATCGACGTTCGCATCTCGACGATGCCGTCGCAGTACGGCGAGACGGTGGTCATGCGGCTGCTCAACCGCAAGGCCTCGCTCGTGCCCCTGGAATCGCTCGGCATGCCGGCGCCGATGCTCGCGCGCTTTCGCGAGGTGATCGCGCGCACTGCCGGCATGGTGCTGGTCACCGGCCCGACCGGAAGCGGAAAGACGACGACGCTTTATGCCGCGCTCGCCGAGCTGAACACCCCGGACCGCAAGATCATCACGGTCGAGGACCCCGTCGAGTACCGCATCCCGGGCATTACCCAGGTCCAGGTGAACGAGAAGATCGACCTCTCGTTTGCGCGGGTGCTGCGCTCGACCCTGCGTCAGGACCCCGACATCATCCTCGTCGGCGAGATCCGCGACGAGGAGACGGCGCAGATCGCGCTGCGCGCGGCGCTCACCGGGCACCTGGTGTTTTCCACGCTGCACACGAAGGACGCGGCGAGCACGCCGTTGCGCCTCGTCGACATGGGCGCACCGTCCTACATGGTCGCCGGCTCGCTGCACGCGGTGCTCGCTCAGCGCCTCGTCAGGCTGGTATGCGAGGCTTGCGCGGAAGACGCGCCTCCCACCCCCGACGAAGCGCGCTGGCTCGCCGCGCTGCCCGAGCCGCTTCCGACTGGCGCTCGTCTGCGGCGCGGGCGCGGCTGCGCGCACTGCAACGGCATCGGCTACGCCGGACGAATCGGCGTATACGAGATGCTCGAGATGACCCCGGACCTGGTGCGGACGGCGGGCCGCGCCGATCCGAACGTCTTCATCGAGGCGGCGCGCGCTACCCTGAAGGGGCGAACGCTCACCGATCATGCGCTCGCGCTCGTCGCCGCCGGACGTACGAGCGTCGCCGAAGCGATGAAGGTGGCGGTGCACCTGGAGGACTAGGCATTGCCGACGTACGCCTATCGCGCGCGCGGCACGCGGGGCGAGCCGGTCAACGGGCGGCTCGAGGCGGCGAGCGCCGACGCGGTCGCGGAGCAGCTGCTCGCGATCGGGATGACGCCGGTCGAGATCCGCGAGATGGGCGCAGAGGGCGCCATCGCGCTGCCTCCGTGGCTCGCGAAGCTCCTCGCGCCGCGAGTGGCGCTGTCCGATCTCGTGCTTTTTTCGCGCCAGATGCACACGCTGCTCAAGGCGGGCGTGCCGATCCGCCGGGCACTGGCCGGTCTGCACGAGTCGGCGACCAACCCGACCTTCCGGGAGGTCGTCGCCGACCTGCGCGCAAGTCTGGACGCCGGCCGCGAACTGTCGCAGGCGATGGTTCGCCACCCCGAGGTCTTCTCGCCCTTCTACGTCAGCATCGTGCGCGTCGGCGAGACGAGCGGAAAGCTCGAGGAAGTGTTCCGGCGCCTCTTCGAATACCTCGAGTTCGAGCGCGAGGTGCGCGAGCGCGTAAAGACGGCGCTGCGCTACCCTGCGTTCGTGCTCGCGGCGATCGCGGTCGCGGTCGCGATCGTCAATTTCATGGTGATCCCTGCGTTCGCGCGGATCTTCGAGGGGGCGAACGTGCCGCTGCCGGCACTCACGAGACTGCTGATTGCGGTGTCGGACTTCTCGGTGCGCTACTGGTATCTGGTCGTCGGTGCGGCGGCAGGGGCGGCGATCGCGTTTCAGGCGTGGATCCGCACCGACCGCGGGCGCTACGCCTGGGATCGCGCGAAGCTTCGGTTGCCGGTGGTCGGACCGATCCTGCTCAAGACCTCGTTGTCGCGGTTCGCGCGGGCGTTTTCCCTCGCGACAGCCGCAGGGGTCCCGATCGTGCAGGCGCTCACGGTGGTGGCGCGGGTGCTCGACAACGTCTATCTCGGCGCGCGCGTCGAGCAGATGCGCGACGGTATCGGGCGCGGCGAAAGCATCCTGCGCACCGCGACCGCGGCCGGCGTGTTCACGCCGGTGGTGTTGCAGATGGTGGCGGTCGGCGAGGAAAGCGGTGCGATCGACGACCTCCTCGGCGAGGTGGCAGACATGTACGAACGCGAAGTGGACTACGCGGTCAAGAACCTCAGCGCGAGCATCGAGCCGATCCTCACCGTCGCGCTCGGCGTGCTCGTTCTCATCCTCGCGCTCGGCGTGTTCCTGCCGATTTGGGAGATGGGCCGCGTGATGCTGATGCGCAAATAGGCCGCGGGCATGATGTACGGGCGGCGCCCGGTTACGCGGCTCGAGGCGGCACTCTATGCCGCCGTGGTCGCCGTGCTGATCGCGGTGTTCCTCGACCGGATGCTGCGACTTCTCGCGGCCGCCGAGCGCGATGTCGTCGCGTTCACGGTGGCCAATACCGAAGCAGCGCTGGGTACGAGGCTCGCCGTCGCCGTTCTGCTCGATCGGCCGCTGCCGCCCGACTGGCGCCGCCGCAACCCTTTCGACGTCGCCGGCATCGAGGTCCGGAACTACGCCGGCGAGCGGCCGCGCCCAGCGCCGGGCGATCTCGAGCGCGGCGCATGGGCCTTCGACAGCGAGGCGCGCGAGCTTGTCTATCGGCCAAGGTATCCCATCGGACTGCAGATCGCCGACGGCGGCGAACTGCTTCGGTTCAAGCTGCATACGGATCCGCGGCAAGTTCAGATCAGGATAGTCGCCTCGATCCCTTACACCTGGAATCCCTGAATCTTGGAACTCCGAGGTCCGGTGCGGAGTTATCCCCGTTTCCTACGGGACGGCGCTGACTGAGGGCGTGAGCGCGAATCCGCCCATACGGATTTTATTATTGACAACAAAGAGTTATTGCTTTACGTTCGCTCGGCACCTTAAAAGCAGGCGAGAACGTTGCTCTCGATCTTCGGCAATCGTGCACGAAAGCAGCCGGGATGGCTCGCCGTTTCCGTGGACGCCGAGGCGATCCGATTCGTGCACGTGCAGCGCACGGCCTCCGGCCGCGCATCGGTCGGTATCGCCGGCGAGCGCGGCGCGTCCGGTGACCCGGCCGAGGCGAAGCGCCTTGCACGCGAACTCGATTTCGGCCGATATCGTTGCACCACGCTGCTCGCACGCGACGAATACCAGATGATTCTGACCGAGGCGCCGAACGTGCCGCGCGACGAACTGCGCGCGGCGATCCGCTGGCGGGTGAAGGATCTCCTGCGCTGCCATCCCGACGACGCGATGCTCGACGTCCTCGATATCCCGACCTCCGGCGCGGGCGAGGCGAGGCCGGTTCGCCAGATGTTCGTGGTCGCCGCGGAAAACACGCTCGTTCAGGCGCACGTGGATCGGTTCAGCGCCGCCGGCATTGCGTTATCGGTGATCGACATTCCGGAGACGGCGCAGCGCAATCTCGCGACCGCGGCGCACCGCGAGGAGAGCGCCGTCGCGCTCGTGCACATGCTCGCAAACGGCACGCTCGTCACCGTCAGCTACCGCGGTGAACTGTACTTTGCGCGTTGGCTCGACGTCGGCGCCGATCAGCTTTCTGCCGCGCCGCATGCAAGCGACGCGCTCATGGAACGCATCGCGCTCGAGCTGCAGCGCAGTTTCGACCATTTCGAGCGGCAATACGGCTTCGTCGGGCTCGGCCGACTGTTCGTCGGACCGCTCGCCTCGGGCGACGGTCTGGTCGAGCATCTCGCGCAAAACCTCGGCGTCCCGGTCGAAGCGTATCCGATCGTCGACGTGTTCGGCGACCTTCCGGAGGCGCTGCGCACGCGCGACGGCGCAGCGCGGCTTTTTCACTTGCTCGGCGCCGCATTGCGCGAAGAGACCAAGGTGCCCTGAGCCGCACATGCCGCAGCAGATCAATCTTTTCAGTCCGATCTTCCTCAAGCGCGAAAAGCACTTCTCGGCGCGTGCGATGGCCTGGGGGCTCGGCGTCGTAGCCGCAGGGCTCGGCGTCCTTTATGCGTTCGCATGGTTCGAGCACCGGGCGCTCGCGGAATCGGTTCGCGCGTACGAGGCGCGCGTCGCCGAGCAGCGTGCGCAGTACGCGAAGGCGGCGCAGCAGCTCCTGTCGGAGGACGCGCGAAAGGCGCTCGAATCGGAGGCGACGCGGCTTGCGCAGGAGGTCGCGCGCCGGCGCAAGCTGCTCGAGTCGCTGCACGCCGGCGAACTGGGTAACGCCGACGGCGTTTCGTCGTATTTTGCGGCACTTGCGCGTCGCGCGCGGCACGGCGTGTGGGTGACCGGGGTAGAGATCGGCGAGGGCGGTGCCGAGTTCGCGGTCAACGGCAGAATGCTGGGCGCAGAGCTCGCGCCAGCGTACCTGCGGGCGCTCGGCGAAGAGGACGTGATGCGCGGCAGGCGAATCGCGGAGCTGAAGCTCGCGCGCCGAGACGCCGGCGCGGCGGCGGCTGAGGCCGGCCGCACGGGCGCGGCGCCGGCCGACTTCGTCGAATTCAGCTTCGTCGCGCTGCGCGAGGGAGAAGGCGCTGCAACGATCGGCGGAGAGAAGCGATGAAAGCCCGGCTTGCGTGGATTGCCGAGCGGATCGACGACGCGAGCCTGCGCGAGCGCCTGCTCGTTTTCCTCGCCGCCGTCGGCGCGCTGTGGCTACTCGCTCAGCTCGTGTTTTTCAATCCGATCGATCAAGCGAACCGGTCGCGGCAAGAAGCGATCCGCGGCCTTCAGCAGGAACTGGAAAGTCTGCAGAAACAGCTCGAACGCACGCTCGCCGAGCGCGGCACCGATGCCGAGAAGCGCGCGAGGGAAAACGTCGCGGCGCTGCGTCGGGAACTGGCCGAACTCGGCCGCCGGTTCGCCGAGGAGCAGCGGACTTTCACGCCGCCCGAACGCATGCGCGAAGTGCTGGAGCGAATGCTCGAGCCGCATCCGCGCGTCGCGCTGATCGAGTTCAAGACGCTCGCCCCGCAACCGATCGCCGCAGGCGACCCGAAGGCCGAGCGACCCGAGGCGTATCGACACGGCGTCGAGTTCGTCCTGCGCGGCCGCTACCTGGATCTGTACGGCTACCTCGTCGCGCTCGAGGCGTTGCCGAGCCGCGTGTACTGGGGCAAGGTGGAGCTGAAAGCGTCGGACTATCCGGTACATACGCTGCGCGTGACGCTCTACACCTTGAGCTTCGACCGGGCATGGCTTACCGTTTGATCCTGGCGCTCGCGTGCGCAGCCGCGGCATTCGCCGCTCGGGCAGCGCCGCTCGCCGATCCCACCCGACCGCCGCAGGCGCCGGCCGAATCGGCGGAGCGGGGCGTCGGTCCGGTCCCCGGCCGGGTGGACGCGATCCTGATCGCACCGGATCGGCGCCTGGCGGTGATCGGCGACCGCATCGTGCGCATCGGCGACGAGATCGGGGGCGCCCGAGTGGTTCGCATTCGCGAGGGCAGCGTGACGTTACGGCGCGACGGCGCAGAAGAGGAGCTGTCCCTGTTTCAGGGGATCCAGAAAAAGCGCCGCCCGCGCGCATCCGGGCAGGAGGCGAAATGAGGGGCTTTGTACCGCTGCTCGCGGTCGGCGCGCTCGCCGGCTGCGCACTTCCGCCGGCTCCGCCGTCTGAAGTGAGGCCCGAGATCCTCGGCGAGGTGGAGCGAGCGCGCGTGCGCAAGCCGGAGCCGCCTTCGCCTGCGCTCGACGAGGCGCTGCTGCCGCCGCTCAGAATGGAGCTGCCGGCGGTGGGTGGAAAGCCGATCGAGCCGCGTTTCGACTTGTCGGTGAGCAACGCGCCTGCGCAGCAGGTGTTCCTCTCGCTCGTGACCGGAACGCGTTACAACATGCTGGTGCATCCCTCGGTCTCGGGGACGATCTCGATGCAGCTGAAGGACGTCACGCTTGGGGAAGCGCTGGAAGCGATTCGGGACCTTTACGGCTACGAGTACGAAAAGCAAGGCAGCCGCATTCTGGTGCGGCCGGCGGGCTTGCAGACGCGGGTCTTTCGAGTGAACTATCTCACCGCCCAGCGCCGCGGAACGAGCGATGTGCGCGTGCAGAGCGGGTCGGTGAGCGATGTCGCGGGACCGGGCGGCGCACTGCCGCCGGGCGCGGCGGTTCCCGGCGTTCCGGGCGCTGCTCCAGTGGGCGCGTTTCCGGGAGCCGCGCCCGGCCTTGCGCCCGGCATCGCCCGCGCGCTCGAGACGAGCCGCGTGCAGACGCAGCAAACGAGCGACTTCTGGGCAGACCTGACGAAGGCGCTGCAAGCGATCGTCGGCTCGGCCGAAGGCCGCAGCGTCGTCGTCACGCCGCATTCCGGCGTCGTGGTCGTGCGCGCGATGCCGCAGGAGCTGCGCGCGGTCGAGCAGTACCTGCGCGAGACGCGGCTTGCGGTCGAGCGGCAGGTGATGCTCGAGGCGAAGATCATCGAGGTGACGCTCGCCGACGAATATCAGACCGGCATCAACTGGGCCGCCTTTCGTAATTCCGGGCCGAACGTCACGGTGGGTCAGGCCGCGAGCGCCGCCGGCACGACGCAGCTGACGACGCGAGGGTCGCCCGATCCGCTCCTTGCAGGCAACCAGGCGGTAGACACCGCTGCGCGGCTTGCGATCACCGCAGGCTCGGCGGTCGCGGCGGCGAACCCTGCGACCGCGATTTTCGGAATCGCGCTCCAGACCTCGAACTTCGCGGCGCTGCTGCAGTTCCTGCAGACGCAAGGCAGCGTGCAGGTGCTCTCGAGCCCCCGCATCGCGGTGCTGAACAACCAGAAGGCGGTCCTCAAGGTCGGGACCGACGAGTTCTTCGTCACCAACGTGTCGACGACCACCACCACCACCGGAACCGCGACGCAGCAGACGCCCTCGGTGACCGTGGCGCCATTCTTCTCCGGCATCGTGCTCGACGTGACGCCGCAGATCGGCGAGGGCGGAAGCATCATGCTGCACATCCGCCCGTCGGTGAGCGAGGTGACCGAAAGCCGGCGGGTGGTGGACCTCGGCGGTACGCTGCCGTCGATCAACCTGCCGCTCGCGAAGAGCCAGGTGAGCGAGACGGACACGATCGTGCGCGCGACCGACGGCAACATCGTCGCGATCGGCGGTCTCATGAGCGTGGACGTGCGCGACAACCGCGGCGGACTGCCCGGCGCACCGGATTCCCTGCGCAACGCGGCGCGGCAGACGCGCAAGAAGGAGCTCGTCATCCTGCTCAAGCCGACCGTCATCTGGAGCGACCGCGAGTGGGAGTCCGATCTGCGCGAGACCGGCGAGCGCCTGCGCGGGTTATATGCGCCGCGCGAGGGTCGCGAGGCGGCCACCCGATGAACTATCTCGCGCATTTCGGATTGCGCGAGCCGCCCTTCGGCATCACACCGGACACGAGCTTCTTTTTCGCTTGCCGCAGCACGCAGGAGGCGCTCAACGTGCTGTTGGTCGCCGTCGGCAACGGCGAGGGCTTCATCAAGATCACCGGCGAAGTCGGAACCGGAAAGACGCTGCTCTGTCGCAAGTTCCTGAGAACCGTCGGGTCGGGCAACGTTACCGCCTACCTTCCGAACCCGATGGTGGACTCGCGCGGGCTGTTCGCCGCGCTTGCCGCTGAGCTCGGCGTCGGCGCGCACGCGCAGGATGAGCCGCGGCTCCTGTTGCGCGCGATCACTCACGCGCTGCTGAAACACGCGCGCGAGGGCCGGCGTGTCGTGCTTTGTCTCGACGAAGCGCAAGCGATGCCGATCGAGACGCTCGAGGCGGTGCGGTTGCTGACCAACCTTGAAACCGAAAAGCGCAAACTCCTTCAGGTCGTGCTCTTCGGCCAGCCGGAGCTCGACCAGCGTCTCGCCGAGCCGCCGATCCGCCAGCTGGCGCAGCGCATCTCGTTCGAGTACCGACTTCGCGGCCTCGATGCCGACGAGGTGGGCACCTACCTCGTGCATCGGCTGACGGTCGCAGGCTACCGCGGGGAACCGTTGTTCAGCGCCGGGGCGATCGCGGCGCTGCACCGCGCGAGCGCGGGCGTGCCGAGGCTCGTCAACATCCTCGCGCACAAGGCGATGCTCGGCGCGTTCGGCGAGGGCGGCGGGCGCATCGAGCGGCGTCACGTGCGGCTGGCAGTCAGCGACACGCCGGCCGCGCGGCCGATCGCGCGGTGGTGGGCGTGGCTCGACCCGAGTCTTTTTCGAATGGGCACGAGCCGATGAGCCTGATCAACAAGGTACTGCGAGAACTGGACGAACGGCAGGCGCTCGCGGGGGAGCCGGGAGCGCAGCCGCCGCAGGAGGTGCGCGTCGTGCGCGGCGTCCGAGCGGCAGGGCGCGAGTGGTTCTGGCGCACGCTCGCATTGCTGATGCTCGTCTCGCTCGGTTGGGTCGGCTGGGTCGCATGGCAGATCGCGCCGCGCTCGCTTGTGACCGAAGAAGGGCTTAAAGCGGGTGCAACTGCGCGACAGGCCGTTGACCTTTCGCAGGCTGCTTTGCAGGCCGCGACCGCAGCCCCGGATTCGACGCCCGAGCCCCTCGCGCGACAACCGAGTGCGATCGATGGCGCTTCCTCATCTCTGCAGCCAGAGACGGGAGTATCCGTGAGCCCGTCACTGCGGCTTGCCGCCGCGATCGAGACGCCGATCGGCGAGCCCGTCGCGGGGCGCGCGCGCGGCGAAGACAGCAGGGTGCCACGGCCCTCGCGGGGCTCGCAGGGGGCCGAGGCGCCGAAGGCGACGACTCGCCCGGCGAACGATTCGATGGCACTGAAGCTCGACGTCCCTCCGGCGCGTGTACTGTCACCGCTGGAGCGCACCCCGGTGCGGCTCGAGCGCCGCGAGCGCGAGAGCTCTCCTGCCGAGCGCGCCGAACGCGAATTTCGTCGCGCGCTTGCGCTCCTGCGGGACGGTCGACCCGGCGAGGCCGGGGAGGTGCTGGCGACGGTGCTTTCGCTCGACCGCTCGCACGCGGCCGCGCGGCAGACGCTCGTTGCGCTGGCGCTCGAGCGGGGGCAGCTCGACGAGGCGGCGAAACTTCTCGAGGATGGCCTTGCCATCCACCCCGACAACCTAGCGTTCGCGGTGGCTTTGGCGCGCATACACGTCGAGCGGCGAAACCCAGCGGGTGCGCTCGCGGTGCTGGAACCGCACCGACGCGATCTGCTTTTACACCCGCAACACGCGCAGTTTCTCGCGGCGGTCGAGCAGCGCCTCGGGCGCCATGCCGAGGCCGCCGAGGCGCTGCGCGCGGCGCTCGCTGCGAACCCGCAGAGCGGCCCCGGCTGGGTCGCGCTCGGCGTCTCGCTCGAAGCGCTCGGCAGGCCGGCAGAGGCCGCCGAGTCCTATCGGCGCGCGCTGGCGGTGGGCGGTCTCGCTGCGGCTGCCCAGGAATACGCGGAAGCTCGAATCCGGGCGCTGCGCTGAAACCCTGGGCGTCGGCGACCGAGCGTCGCGGCTTTCCCGCGCGAATTGTCGGCGGCAGTGAGCAAGGAGCAATCGTTCACGGACAACCCTCGGGAAGACAAGGTAAGTTCGCGATCCGCCATGCCGTGGATTCGCGTTCTCCTAGCCTTTGCACTGCTTGCCGCGGCGGGCCCCGCGGCTCGGGCGCAGATCGCGGTGGTCGGTGCAACGCAAGCTTATGCACCTCAGCCGCCGACCTTTCAGGCCGCGGGCACAGCGGTGTCAGGTACCGGCAGCGTCACGCCCGCATGGCCTGCGCATCAGACGAACGATGTCGCACTTCTGTTTTGCGAGTCGCAGGGAAATGAGCCGGTGACTTTGAGCACGCCCAACGGATTCGTCGAGGTTGCCGGAAGTCCTCAGTTCACGAGTGGAGCGGGCGGACATACTCGCCTGACCGTCTTCTGGGCGCGCGCAACATCTGGATCCATGCCCTCACCGGTCGTGGCTGATCCCGGTAACCACGTTTATTGCCAGATCCTCACCTACAGAGGTGTGGCTACATCCGGCGACCCTTGGAATGTCACCGGCGGAGGTGTCAAGGCGACGGCGAGCACCACCGTCACGGTCACCGGAGTGACCACGACCGTGCCCAACACGCTCGTCGTACAGGCTGTCGCCCGAGCCGACGACTTCGCGGGCGCAGCCTTCAGCGGACAGACGAACGCGAACCTTGCCAGCCTCACCGAGCGGTCGGACGCAGGAACGACGGCCGGAAACGGCGGCGGTATCGGGATCTGGGACGGCATCAAATATGTACCCGGAGCCACGGGCGACACGACAGCGAATCTCGTAAATTCCACCAGAAATGCATTCCTGACGATCGCCTTGCGGCCGCAGCCCGGGCCGCTCACCATCAACGTGCCGGGGGGTACGACGGCCGGACACGTCATGATCGCGACGATCGCCTTTCGACCGTGCAGCGCCACAGACGGCGGCGCCTGTACGACGACGATCACGCCGCCCGCCGGTTGGACGCAGGTCAACACCGTCACCGACCAGACCACGGGCGCGGGCACGGGCGGTTACGGCAGTCGGCTCTTCGTCTATCGTCGCGTCGCGACGGCGTCCGAGCCTTCGAGTTACACCTGGAGCTTCGGCGGAACGCCGGTGCTTTACGGGGCGGTGGGCGGAATCATCACCTTCTCGGGGGTGGATACCTCGAGTCCGGTCGTCGCTCAGGGGGGACAGGCGACAGCATCCGGCACCAGCCATACCGCCCCAAGCATCGACACCGGCGCCGTGACGAACACGATGCTCGTGTCCTCGCATTCCGCGAATTCTTCGACGCCCTGGACGCCGCCCACGGGAATGACCGAGAGGGTCGATGTCGCCTCGATTCCCGCGGTTGACGATCTGGGTATCTCGCTCGAGATGAATACGGAGCTCCGGGCCGCGGCGGGGCCGACCGGTACGCGTACCGCCTCGTGGACCGCACCACCGGCGGCCGACACCGGAATCACCCACATGCTCGCGCTGCGGCCGGCGGCGGTCGTGCACCACTACGCGATCAGCTATCCGGGAGGGGGAACAGGGGTGACCTGCGACCCCCACGACGTCACGATCACGGCGCACGATGCGTCCCACAATCCGGTCGCGCCTGCGGCCGGCACGGTGCTTACGATCAACACTTCGACCGGCACCGGCGTCTGGACGACGCTGGTGAGCGGTAGCGGCACCTGGACGCCTTCCGGGCTCAACAACGGGGTTGCGACATACACGTGGCCGGGAGGGCAGACGAGCTTCACCGCGCGACTGCGGCACAACACCCCGGTGACCCTGAGTATCAATTTGAGCGACACCAACGGAGCCACCGAAGGGAGTGGGGCCGACGATCCGTCGCTCACCTTCGCCAACGCCGCGTTCCGGGTGACCGACTCCGCGGGCAATGCGGTCGCGACCTTCGGCACGCACATCGCCGGCAAACCTTCGAACGTCGGTTTCGGAGCACAGGCCGATCGCTTTCTGCAGGCCATCCGCACCGATACGAACACCGGAAGCTGTGTGGGCGTGTTTCAGGGCAAAACGGTAACCGTACAGATGGCGGGAGCACGGATCAACCCGACCAGCGGGTCGAGCCAGGTTGAGATTCTCAACAGCGGTGGCTCGTTCGTGGCGGTGGCCACGTCCGCCGGCGCGCCGCCCGGCACCTATACCAACGTCACGCTAGCCTTCGACGCGCAGTCGAAGGCGCCGCTCGTGTTCCGCTATCCGGATGCGGGTCTGATTCAAATCTTCGCCCGCTACGAGTTGCCCTCGCCGCCGTCTGGCGTTTACATGTCCGGCTCGAGCAACCAGTTCGTCGTCCGACCCTTCGGGCTGCGGATTTCGGGTGTGACGACGAGTGCCTCGCCCTCACCTTCGGACTCGGCACCCTACATCGCAGGGCAAAACTTCAACGTGACGCTCACCGCGGTGCAGTGGAAGACGGGAGACGACACCGATACGAACGGCGTGCCCGACAGCGAGGCGCAGATCGCGGGCAATGCCGCGACGCCAAACTTCGGGCTGGAGTCTACGCCGGCAACAGCCACGCTCTCGCATACGCTCAACGCCCCTTCGGGAGGCGCCGTCGGTACACTCGGCGGAGCAACTACCTTCAGCGGTTTCTCGGGCGGCTCGAAGACGCAGGCGGTCAACTGGAGCGAGGTGGGCTTCATCAACCTGTTTGCGGCTTCGAACAATTACCTCGGCAGCGGGCAGAACGTCACGAACTCCGCTGCCGGACTGACCGGGGTCGGGCGCTTCAGGCCGGCGCATTTCGCCGTCTCCGGCGCAAGCCTCGCGAACCGCACCGACAAGTCGTGCACGCCCGCCTCGACGTTCACTTACCTCGGCGAGCAGTTCGGGCTTTCCTTCACGCTCCAGGCGCGCAACGCAGCCGGCGCAGTGACGCAGAATTACACCGGCGCTTACGCAAAGCTGGGTCTCACGACGTTCGCGAACTACAACCTCGGCGTGCGCAGCGGAACGACGAACCTCACCCCGCGCGTTTCGGGACTCGCGGCCTCGGGAACCTGGACGAACGGTACCGCGACGCCCACGCTCACCGCGCTCGTTTCCCGCGCCGCGAACCCGGAGCCGCCCTTCACCGCGGTCCAGTTCGGCATTGCGCCGACGGACGCCGACGGCGTGGCGATGAACACGCTCGACCTCGATGCCGATATCAACGGTACGCCCGAAAGAAAGAACCTCGGCGTTTCAGGCGAGCTGCGCTACGGGCGGATCCGGCTGGAGAACGCGAACGGATCGGAGCTGCTCGACCTGCCGGTGCCGATGCGGCTCGAGTACTACGCGGGATCGAGCGGCTGGCAGAAGAACATCGCCGACACCTGTTCCGCGATCTCCGCCTCCGATTTCGCCTTCGCGTACCCGGTCGATCCGAAAAATCAACTCGCCGCCTGCGAGACGCGCGCGATCGTTGCCGGGACGCCGCCCGATCAGACGCTCACGCTGGAAAAGCCGGGCGCCGGAAACCAAGGCTGGACCGATCTGACGCTCAACCTCGGGGCGACCGCGAGCGGGAACAGCTGCATCTCGATCGGCGGAGTCGGCCCTGCCGCCACCACCGCGAACATGCCGTACCTGCAGTTCAAGTGGAAGTCGCCGTCCGACGAAAATCCGTCGGCGCGAGCGAGCTTCGGCATGCAGCCTTCGCACGGTCCGCTGATCTACCGGCGCGAGCGCTACTGACGCGCATGAGGCGCGAAGGCTTCACGCTACTCGAGCTGGTACTCGTGCTGGCGCTCGTCGGAATCCTCGCCGTCTTCGCCTACCCGCGCCTCGTCGGCCGCGAGTTCGACGAGCGCGGTTTTCGTGACCAGGTGCTCGCGACCGTGCAGCACGCGCGGCGCCTTGCGGTCGCTGCGCGGCGCTACACCTGCGTGACCGTCGCGCCGGGCACCGGAACCTCGGCGACGGTCTCGATTTCGCGCGACCCGACGGCGCCCGAAAGCGTCGGCACGGTGAATTGCAGCGTCGCGCTGCCGCTGCCGCAGCCGGGCGCCGGATGTGCGGCAAGCAATCAGGTGTGCGCGCCCGGGGGCGTTTCGCTTTCGGCGAGCCCGACGAGCTTCGTTTTCGATCCGCTCGGCCGCGCGGTGGACAGCTCGAAGGCGGTGCTCGGCTCTGCGCCGACGCTCACGGTGAGCAACCAGCCGGCGATCACGGTGACGCCGGAGACCGGAGTTGCGCAATGAGGCTCGGCGCGTCGCAGGCGCGGCGGCGCAGGCGCCGCAGTCGCGGGTTCTCGCTCGTCGAGCTGATCGTGTTCATCGTCGTTGTCGGGGTCGGCCTTGCGGGTGTCCTCGCGGTGCTCAATCTCGGCGCGCAGAAAAGCGCAGACCCCATGGTGCGCAAGCAGGCGCTCGCGATCGCCGAGCAGATGCTGGAGGAAGTCGCGCTGCAACCCTTCGGGCCGAATCCTGGCTCCTGTACCTACGCGACGCGGGCGAGCTGCGACGACCTTCAGGATTACAACGGGTTCTCCGCGACGACGATCCTCGACCTCGGCGGCAGCCCGGTCTCGGGTCTTTCCGGCTATTCGCTCACCGTCGCGGTGACCTCGACCGGCGATCTCGCCCCGGTGCCCGCGGCCGACGCTCGCCGCATCACGGTCACGGTCACCGGCAAGGGCGAGTCGATCACCCTCATCGGCTACCGCACGCGCTATGACTGAGCGTCGGGCGTGCGGCTTCAGCCTGATCGAGGCGACGATCGCGATCGCCATCCTCGGCATCGTCGCGGCGGTCGTCGCGGTGTTCCTGCGCAGGCCGGCCGAAGGCTATTTCGACACCGCACGCCGTGCGGTGCTCGTCGAGACCGCAGACAACGCGATCCGAAGACTTGCGCGCGACGTACGTGCGGCGCTGCCGAACAGCGTGCGGCCGGGGCCGACGAACCAGTGCTTCGAATTCCTGCCGACGCGGGGCGGCGGCCGGTATCGGGCGGCGCCCGCAAGCGGCGGCGGCGGCGACGTGCTCGACTTTGCGGCTCCCGACAGCGCGTTCGACGTGCTCGCGGAGGCGGCGCTGCCGAACTTCGCGGCAAGTCCCGGCGGCACGTATCAGGCGGTGATCTACAACCTCGGAATATCCGGCGCGGACGCCTACGCCGGAGACAACCGCGCAGGTCTTGCCGCAAGCTCTACCGCGAGCCTTTTGAACCTGACCGCGGCAAAGCAGTTTCCCCTCACTTCGCCCGCGCGGCGGGTGCAGGTGATAGACAATTTGGCGGTGGTCTATTCGTGCGCCGGCGGCGCGCTGCGCCGGACCACCCGGGCGATCAGCGCAACGCCCCTCGCAAGCTGCCCGGCAAGCGGCACCGTGCTTGCACCGAACGTTTCGTCCTGCGCTTTCGACTACAGCGCGGCGGTCAATCCGCGCTTCGGTGTCCTTTCGGTGACGCTCGGCATATCTTCCGGCGGCGAGGCGGTGCAGCTGTATCACGAAATCCATGTCGAAAATGTTCCGTAGCAGGCTTGCGCAGTCAAATCGGCGCGCCGGACGCGGCATCGGCACGATCGCAGCGCTCGTCGTGCTGGTGATACTCGCCGCGCTCGCGGCGGCGATCGCCGTGGTGTCCTCCAGCCAGCATGCCGGGGCGGCGCTCGACCTGCAGGGCGCGAGGGCTCTTCAAGCGGCGCGGGCGGGGCTCGAATACGGGATCTACCGGGCGATCGCAGAGACGCCCGCCAGTTGCGGCACCACCCACCTCAACCTTGCAGCGATCGGCTTCACCGTCACGGTGACGTGCACCGCGGTCGCCTCGGGCGATGCCGTCGAGCAGGGTCTGGGGACGATCTACCGCATACGGGCGACCGCCTGCCAGCCACCCGCGGGGGGTGTCTGCCCCGGGGTAACGACTTCGTCAGGCTATATCGAGCGCCATATCGAGGCGCTCGCTGAGAGGGCGGCACAGTAAGCGGGAGCGAAGGTGCAGAGAAGGGGGCTCTGGTGCAGGCGCGAAAAAATTCTCGAAGATTTCGAGTTTTTACGATGAACCCCTTTGATTTTTTTTGGCTGATGAGAGAAACTTACTTGGATTGAGTGCTTATCCGGCTGTCCTGCGGCGTCATGCGGGTGCCGAAAATCTTGGGGCCGTCCCCGAGGACCTGCGCTCATAGGCATCCGGGTGACGCTCTGGGGTCGCTGGTGTAGACGCTCAAGGATTCATTGCCTAAGTTGACGACGGTCATTCTCGCCTGAGGACCTCACCGCTCAACGGAAACCGTAACTTTTGAAGAAGGAGATTGAAATCATGAAGCTGAAAGCAGAACAACAGGGCTTTACGTTGATCGAACTGATCGTCGTGATCGTTATCCTCGGCATACTTGCCGCGGTTGCAGTACCGAGGTTTGTAGACCTTAGAGGGGACGCAAGAGCTGCTGCGGTGCAAGGGGTTGCGGGCGCAATTTCTTCCGGCGCCACGATCAATTACGCCGCGGCGCTCGCCGGTAACACTGGGTCCGTTGCAATTTCTGGAACAGCCACTATAGCTCTGTCTCTTATACACATCTGACGCTGCCGACGAGCGA
>JAOAFL010000005.1 GCA_026416295.1 Burkholderiales bacterium
CGGCTACCCGAAGTCGCCCGCTCGCTTCCCTGGACGAGCGGGGCGATGCTTTCTGCCGCGCGCAAGGCGATCGCAAACGGTCAGGTCGCGATCGCCCCCTGCTCCGGGTTTCACCATGCCGGCTGGGCGCACGCGGGCGGCTACTGCACCTTCAACGGCCTCGTGGTCGCGGCGCAGGTGCTCTTGCGCGAGGGGCTCGTGCGGCGCGTCGGCATCCTCGACTTCGACCAGCACTGGGGCGACGGAACCGAGGACATCATCGAGACACTCAGGTTGCGCGCGATCGTTCACTATAGCGCCGGGGCTGAATACGGGGAGCGGCGGCAAGCGAAGCGCTTTCTCGAGGCGATCCCAGAGATCGTTTCGCGCTTTGCGGGCTGCGACGCGATCCTCTATCAGGCGGGGGCGGACCCGCACGTGGAGGACCCGCTCGGGGGCTGGCTCACCACGGATGAGCTTTACCTTCGCGACCGGCGGGTGTTCGAGGCAGCGCGCGCGCTGCGCGTGCCGGTTGCCTGGAATCTTGCCGGCGGGTATCAAAAGCCGCTACGCAAGGTGCTCGATATCCACGACAACACCCTCCGGGCGTGCTGGGAGGTGTACGGCCGAGGTGCGAGCTGAGGCGAGTTCCTGCGCCGACGGTGGTGGGCCGCCTGGGACTCGAACCCAGAACCAACGGATTAAGAGTCCGCTGCTCTACCAGTTGAGCTAGCGACCCGGCGCGGATTCTACTCCCTACGGTTCTCGCGCCGCGCGATTGCGATCGCGAGCGGTCGCGTTCCCCCGGCGCGCTGCGGCCTTCAGTCTCTTTGCGGCACCACCGCGCGGCCGAGGCTGCCGAGGTGAAGCCCCGAGTCCATCACGAGCAGCTCGCCGGTGACGGTCGCGGCCTCCGCGAGCCAAACCACCGCTTCGGCGACATCCTCGGCGCTGCACGCTCGCCCAAGCGGCGCGGTCTGCTCGTAGTGCGCCTTGAGCTTCTCGTAGCCCTCGCGGCCGAGACCCTGCACGAACCAGCGCGTGGTGATCATGCCGGGGCAGACGGCGTTCACCCGCACCTCGGGCGCGAGCGCGCGCGCGAAATGCAGCGTCATCGCGTTGAGAGCCCCTTTCGAAGCGACGTAGGGGACCGAGGAGCCGAGTCCTTGCGTTCCGGCGATCGACGAGACGTTGACGATCGCGCCGCGCGCGGCCTTCAGGTGCGGCGCCGCTGCGCGGATCATCTGGAAGGCGCCGAGCGCGTTCACCGCGAAGATGCGCTGGAACGTCGCCGCGTCGATCGCCTCCAGATTGCCGGTGCCGACGAAGGTGGTAATGCCGGCGTTGTTGACCAGGATGTCGAGCCCGCCCCAGCGCGCGATCGCCTGGCCGACCATCGCGCGGCAGGCGGCGTCGTCGGCCACATCGGCGCGCACGACGATCGCGTCGGTGCCCGCCGCTCGGCACGCCGCGGCGGTCGCGTGCGCCTCGGCTTCGCTCTTCGTATAGTTGACGACCACGTCGCAACCGCGCCGCGCAAGGAGAAGCGCGGTGGCCGCGCCGACGCCGGTCGCGCTGCCGGTGACGATCGCCCGCCGGCGGTTCGCCATCGTCCGAGGCCCTCCGGAAAATGTCCCGCGCGCAGTCTAGCCGAGCCCTCGCGCGCTTGACCAGGATCAAACGCCCTCGGTGCGCCTGCTCTAGCGTGGCGCGACGGAAACGGGGGATGCGATGAGCGCGACGGAAGCCTTCAGCGCGAGCCTCGAGCAGATCGAAGGGTTCGAGTTCCGGGTGCGGTTCGACTGGCCGGAGGTCGGCGAGGTGCTGCTCGACGAATCCGAGCCGCTCGGGCGCCGACGCGGGCCGAACGCGGCGCGGCTCGTCGCCGCCGCGGTCGCCCACTGCCTCGCGGCGAGCTTCGTCTTTTGCCTGCGCCACAAGTTCCGGCAGAATCCCGGTCCGGTGCGGGCGCGGGCGGTCGGACGGCTCGCGCGCAACGAGCGCGGCCGCTACCGCATCGCGGGCATCTAGGTCGAAATCGCGCTCGCCGAAAGGCTCGGCGCGATGCCGCATCAGGAGCGCTGCGTGGAACAGTTCGAGGACTTCTGCGTCGTCACCCAGAGCGTGCGCGCCGGCATTCCGGTCTCGGTCCGCGTCGTCGATGCGCAGGGCGTGCCGGTCGCGGCGAACGGGAGGTCGTCTGCGTGAAGGACGAGCGGCTCGAAGCGCTGATCGAGCACGACGTGGCCGAGCTGCGGGCGGCTTTTCCCCAGATCGCCGAGGTGCGCAGCAGCCTGGAATCGTGGAACGAAGGCGAGGCGCGCCGCTACAGCGTCGGGCTCGACATCCGCTGGGCGGGCCACCAGACGCTCGTGTCCGGCCCGGCGCGCTCCGGGATGCACGAGGCGGTGCGCGCCGCGTTCGACGCTGCGCGCGAGCGCCTGCGCGCCGGCTGCGCGCACGTCGGCGCAGGCTGACGGTTGATCTGGGTCAAAGCAGGGTTTCGGCGGAGGGGCAGAATGCGCATCGGGTGCGCCACATCTTTCTCCTCCTCCCATGCGGTGTGCCCGGAAGGCGCGGCGCGAGCCGCGCCTCGTTCTTTTTCCGCGATCGATACGCCGCGTGCCGGGACGCTGGGAACACTACGCGCATGACGCCGACCTCGGCGTGCGCGGCCACGGCGACACCTTGGCCGAGGCGTTCGCGCAGGCCGCGATCGCGCTGACCGCCGCGGTCACCGACCCGGACGCGGTGCGGCCGCAGACCGCAGTCGCGATCGCCTGCGAGGCGCCCGACGACGAGCTGCTGCTTGCAGAATGGCTGAACGCCCTCATCTACGAGATGGCGACGCGCAGGATGCTTTTTTCGCGGTTCGACGTCGCGATCGAGGGCGGGCGGCTCTCGGCCAAAGCCTGGGGCGAGCCGGTCGATGCGGCGCGCCACCGACCCGCGGTCGAACCGAAGGGCGCGACGTACACTACGCTCGCGGTAGCCCGCGGGCCGCAGGGCTGGACCGCGCAAACGGTGATCGACGTCTGAACATGGATCTTTCGCGACTCGAAAAGGTCTCCGAGTGGGAGTGGCGCATCCCGCCGCAGGGGGCGATGCGGGTCCCCGCGGTCATCTACGCGAGCGAGGCGCTCGTGCGCGAAATGGACGAAAAAGTGCGCGAGCAGGCGATGAACGTCGCGACGCTTCCGGGCATCGTCGGCGCCGCCTACGCGATGCCGGATGCGCACTGGGGCTACGGCTTTCCGATCGGGGGAGTGGCCGCGTTCGACGCCGAGGCGGGAGGCGTCGTGTCGGCCGGTGGCGTGGGCTTCGACATTTCCTGCGGCGTTCGCTGTCTCACCACCGGCCTGCGGCGCGAGGACGTGATGCCGGTGCAGCGCCAGCTCGCGGAAGCGCTCTTTGCGCGCATCCCGGCGGGCGTCGGCAGCGCCGGCGCGATCCGGCTTTCGGACGCCGAGATGGATGCGATGCTCGCGGGCGGTGCGCGCTGGGCGGTCGAACGCGGCTGGGGCGAACCCGCCGACCTCGAGCGCGTCGAGGAAGGCGGGCAGATGAAACACGCGAAGCCCGCGGCGGTGTCGGCGCAGGCCAAGCGCCGCCAGCGGGACGAGATGGGCACGCTCGGCAGCGGCAATCACTATCTCGAGGTGCAGGAGGTCGCCGAGGTCTACGACGAGGAGATCGCGCGCGCGTACGGGATCGCGGCGGGCGACGCCGTGGTGATGATCCATTGCGGTTCGCGCGGGCTCGGCCACCAGATCGGCACCGAGTTCCTGAAGCGCATGGCGATCGCAGCGCCGCGCTACGGCATCGTGCTCCCCGACCGCGAGCTCGCCTGCGCGCCGATCGCCTCCGACCTCGGTCAGGAATACCTCGGCGCGATGCGCGCTGCGATCAACTGCGCGCTCGCCAACCGTCAGATCCTCACCGCGCTCGTGCGCGAGGTGTTCGCCGACGTCCTGCCGCGCGCGCGGCTCCGGCTGCTCTACGACGTCTCGCACAACACCTGCAAGCTGGAAGAGCACGGCGGCCGCAAGCTCTACGTGCACCGCAAGGGCGCGACGCGCGCCTTCGGCCCGGGGCATCCTGAGCTGCCGCCGGAACTCCGCGCGGTCGGCCAGCCGGTGCTGATCGGCGGCTCGATGGGCACGGGCTCCTACATCCTCGCCGGCACGAAGGCGTCGGAGTCGGCGGCGTTCAGCTCCGCCTGCCACGGCGCCGGGCGCGCGATGAGCCGCAACCAGGCGCTCAAGCAATGGAAAGGGCGGCAAGTGGTGGACGAGCTCGCCGCGCGCGGCATCCTCGTCAAAAGCCCCTCGATGCGGGGCGTCGCCGAAGAGGCGCCGCAGGCCTACAAGGACGTGAGCGCGGTGGTCGACGCGGCCGACGCCGCCGGCCTCGCGAAGAAGGTCGCGCGCTGCGTGCCGATCGTCTGCATCAAGGGTTGAGCGGCGCCGCGCATTCAGCGCGGCGCAGCCTCCGGCGGCGTCGCGCGCGCGTCCTCGTGCTCGACCCAGACCTGCCAAAGCCGCCAGGCGAGCGCGAGCAGCGCCGGGCCGATGAACACGCCGACGAAGCCGAAGGCGACGATCCCGCCCACGACGCCGACGAACACCAGCCCGAAGGACAGGCTCGCACCCCGGCTGATGAGGAGCGGCCGCACGACGTTGTCGATGCTCGACACCAGCCCCGCGCCCCAGGCGAACATGAACACCGCCCAGCCGAACTGCTCCTCGGCGAGCAGCCAGAACGTGGCGCCGAGCCATACGAACACCGGTCCGCCGGGCACCGGCGAGACGAGCGCCGTCAGGCCGCCGAGGAGCAGCGGCGCGGGCACTCCCGCGACCGCGAACCCGATGGTCGCGAGGAGCCCCTGGGCGAGCGCGGTGCCGAG
Organism: Burkholderiales bacterium; assembly: GCA_026416295.1. GTDB lineage: Bacteria > Pseudomonadota > Gammaproteobacteria > Burkholderiales > SG8-39 > RBG-16-66-20. Next base: position 4,886 of record JAOAFL010000005.1, read on the forward strand.
GATGCCGAGGACGACGGCGCGCACCGTCGTTTGCACCGTCGCGATCAGCTCCTCGCCGAGCGGGCCGGCGAGCCGGGCGACGCCGGCGCGCAGGCTCGCGACGATCGCCTCGCCGTCGCGGTAGAAGAAAAAGCCGACGAAGGTCGCGAGCGCGAGCTGCAGGATCCCTTCGCCGACGATCGCACCGGCCGAAAGGAGCGGCCCGCGCGAGACCTCGACCAGCCGCTTGCCGAGGTCGCGCAGCGCGCCCGGATCGGCGGCGAGCGCCCGCCAGTGCTCCTCGAGCGCGGGGCCGGCGAGCGGCACGCGCGCGAGCCAGGCCGGGGGCGGCGGCAACCCGTCGACCAGCCAGCCGCGCACGAGCGCCACCCAGCGCGGCACCCGCTCGATCGCGTTCTCGACGAGCCAGGCGAAGGGCAGCACGACGAGAACGACGACGCCGACGGTCATCAGCGTCGCCGCCCAGGCGTCGCTGCCGCGCAGTGCGCGCCGCAGCGCGGCGTACGCGGGCCAGGTCGCCATCACGAACACCGCCGCGAAGAGCCCCGCGGCGACGAAGGGCTTCAGCACGACGACCGTGCCGAGCGCAAGGAGCGCGAGCGCCGCAAGGCCGGCGAGGCGGTTGATGAGGGCGCGCGGGGAGGCGGAGTCCAGAGGTCGTTCCGTCGGTCGCGAAGCGCGCGTCGCCGCGGGCGACGCAGGCCGCGCAGGTTATCGGTGTCGCGCGGGCGCCGTCAAATGACGCTCGAACCAGTCGGCCGCGAGTCGCGCCACCGCTTGCAGCGCGCCGGGCTCCTCGAAAAGGTGCGTCGCGCCCGGCACGAGCGCGAGCTCGCGCGTGCAGTGGGCGAGCGCCTTGTGCGCCTCTTCGTTCAACTCGATCACGCCGTGGTCGAGCGCGCCGACGATGAGCAGCGTCGGCGCGCGCACGCGCGCGAGCGCCTGCGCGCCGGCGAGGTCGGGCCGGCCGCCGCGCGAGACCACCGCCGCGACCTGCTGCGGCATCGCCGCCGCGACGCGCAGCGCCGAGGCCGCGCCGGTGCTCGCGCCGAAAAGCCCGATCGGCAGCCCACGCGTCGCCGGCTCGGCGCCGAGAAACCGCACCGCCGCGGCGAGCCGCTCGGTAAGGAGCGCGATGTCGAAGCGGTTCTCGCGCGCGCGGTCTTCCTCGGGGGTGAGCAGGTCGAAGAGCAGCGTCGCGAGCGCGCGCTTTCGCAATTCGGCGGCGACGTAGCGGTTGCGCGGCGAGTGCCGCCCCGAGCCGCTGCCGTGGGAAAAAGCGACCGCGCCGCGCGCACCGGCAGGCACTTCGAGCACGCCCTCGAGCGCGCCCGCCCCCGCCGGGATCGCGACCTGCGTCATCGCGGCTCGCCGTCTGCCCGGAGATCGGCGTCGGGGTCGACCGCGAGCGACACGCGGAGCGCCGCGCCCGCCGAGGGCACCGGCCACGCAAGGCGCAGCGTCGCCGACTGCATGATGCGCTCGAGGCCGTCTTCGGACTGCGACACGGTGTAGCACGGCGAGGCGGCGACGCGCGCCGGCGGATCGAAGCGCAGCACGAGCCGGCCGCGCATGAACCGGTCATCGAGCGCGAGCGCCTCGCTCGCTTCCAGGTGCACCGTCTGTCCGAATCCCCCGAGCACGGTCTCGCCGACCATGTAGCGGCCGGCGAAGCCGTCGCAGGAGGGCATCGCGACGTCGAGCTCGGTGACGAACTCGCCGGCCGGCGCCTCGATGCGCCAGCTCGCCGCGAGCGTCGAGCCGTCGACGGCCAGGGTCTTCGCGATGCGCGCGCCGTCGACTTCGGCGACGAATTCGGCGCGCGCGTCCGCGGCCGCCGTCAAGCGGTAGCCGCGCAGCTCGCGGGCGCTCGCGCCGCCCTGCGCGTGCCAGGTGTCGCGAAAGAGCGTGCGCGCGCGCGCGTCCGGTTCGAGGTCGGCGGGTCCGATCGCGTGCTTCAGCGCGAACCGGTCGTGCGCCGAGGCGATGCCGCCCGCCTGCGGCCGCGACGCGGCGGCGTCGGCGAGGCGCGCGTGGTAGTGCTCCGGATAGCGGCGAAGCGTATCGCCGAAGTTCTGCGCGAGCGCGTAGCTCGAAAGCTCCTTCAGCGCCGCCTCGCCGTCGAGCGCGATCGCCGCCTGAAGCGCCGGGCTCCGGAGGAACAGCTCCTCGACGCCGTCGAGGTCGTGGTCTTCGCGCGCGATCGGCGGGCGCGGCGAAGCGGCATCGAGCCGCGCTTCCAGCGCGAGCAGATTGCGCCAGACGGCGCGCCGCAGGTGCGGCAGGTACAGCCCGCCGAACAGGCCGTGCCAGTAGGCGTCGTTCGCCTGCGCGGCGTAGAGCAGCGCGCGCAGCTCGGCGACGTCGGGCCGGCCGCTCGCGGCGGCGACGCGCGCAGACAGCCCGAGCATGCGCTTGTGCATCCAGTTCGCCTCGGCGTAGCGCGAAAGGAAGTTGCGCCAGATTCCGCCGCGCAGGAACGGCTTGTCGGCGTCCCAGCGGCCGGCGGCGCGCGCGTCGGCGACGAGCGCGGCATAGCGCGCCGCCGCCGGCGCAGGCAGCGTCCACTCGTTCATCTCGACGTAGGAGACGGTGGGCAGGTAGACGAGGCCGCGCGTCGGCGTCGCCGCGTGAAATTCCCGGTACGAGAGCGGCGCGAGGCGCTCGGAGGCGAGCACCCGCTCGATGAATTCGACGAGCCAGCGCCGGCCGTAGACCCATTCCCAGGTCTCGGGCCAGATGCCGAACTTTTCGATGTCGTCGAAGTAGATCGCGGCTTCGCCGGGTGCGGCCATGCCCTCGATCAGCGCGACCGCGTCGGCCGCGGGCGCGAACGGCACCCGGTAGCGCAGCGTCTCCGAGATCGGAAAGAGGTCGAGCCTTCGGCCGTCGTCCTCGGTGGCGAAATGGCCGCGCAGCGTCTGGGCCTCGCGTCCGGTGCAGAGGAAATGGTAGTCGTCGACGACCGCGTAGCGGATGCCCGACTCGGCGAACGCGCCGACCACGGCCGAGTCCCAGACGCGCTCGGTGAGCCAGGCGCCCTGCGGGCGCGCGCCGAAGCGGCGCTCGAGCCGCGCCGAGAGGGCCTCGATCTGCCCGAGCCGGTCGCGGTGCGGGATCGCGGCGAGCACCGGCTCGCAGTCGCCGCCGCCGAACCACTCGAGCTGGCCGCGGCGCGTCATCTCGACGAGGAGCGCCGCGTCCTCGGCGTGGTGCGCGAACAGGTACTCGATCAGCGGGCCGCTCATGTGCATCGCGAAGCGAAACGCCGGATAGCCGTAGAGCGTGCGCAGGAACGGCCGGTAGCAGCGCGCGTGCGCCTGCTCGAACACCTCCGGGAAATTGCCCGCCGGCTGGTGCGCGTGCACGCCGAAAAGGAGCGCGGCCTTGCGCATCGTCGCGGTGGCCTCAGCCGTCTGCGCGGCGCATCGCCGAGGCGCCGTCGGCGCGGTCGCCCGGCGCGCAGATCGGTTCCGCGAGCGGCGCGGGCACCGGCAGCGCGAGCAGGCGGTAGAGGTGCGCGAGCTTTTCCCGGAACAGCCGGTCGAAGGCGGCGACCGCCGGATTCGCCGAGCCGTCCTCGAACCACCAGAACCAGTCCGAGCCTTCGCACTCGGCGAGCTGCGCGCGCGCCGCCTCGCGCGCCGCCGGCTCGAGCCGCCCGCTCGCGACGACGAGGTCGTACGAGTGCTTCGCGGCGCACAGCAGGTCCCACGCCCGGTTCTTCGCCGGCGTGCCGATCCAGGTGAGGAGCGTCCCCTGCACCCAGCTGCCGGCCTTGAGCGCCGAAAGGCGTGCGGGCGGTGCCTCGCGCGCAAGGCACTCGCTCGGCGTGCAGGTGCGGATCGACGGGTGCTTTTCGAGCGTCTCGTAGAGCGCCGAGAGGAAGTAGAAGCCGTTGTACGGGTAGTGCTCCCAGGGGTTTTCCCCGTCGAGGATCACCGCGACCACCGGCGGCTCGGCCGCCCGCGCCTCGCGGCCGATACCCTCGACTTCGCCCACCAGGTGCGCGGCGGCGTCGCGTCCGTGCCAGCGCCGGTATTCGAAGCCGATCATGTCCGAGAGCCGGTCGTCGCGGAAAAAAAGCGCGGTCTCGACGCCGTCGAGCCGCCAAGGGCGATAGAGGTCGCGCAGTCGCTCGTAGCCGCCACTGTCGGCGAGGCTGCGCGCGAGCACGCCCTCGCCGCTCGCGGTCCAGCGCACGCCGCGACCGGCGAGCAGCCGCAGGAACGCGCTCGAGACCGCGCCCTCGGCGGGCCAGACGCCGGCGGCATCCACGCCGAAGCGCGCGCGATGGGTCGCGAGCGCGCTCTCGAGCTGTGCGAGCGTGCGTTCGATCCCGCCCGGGTAGCGCTCGTGCTCGGGCAGCGTCGCCGCAGGCGACGCCTCGCGCGCGGCGGCGAAATCGACGAGCAGCGGGCCGATCGGGTGCGTGTGCGGCGTCGTCGAAAGCTCGACACGGCCCGATTCGGCGAGCGCGCGCCAGCGGCCGATGAGGCCGCCCACGAGCCGCGCGATCTCGGCAAGCAGCGCGCGGCGGTCCTCGTAGGTAAAGCCCGCGCCCTTCGCCATCAGGCGCGCGACCGTCGCCGATTCGCGCCGCACGGTCTCGCCCGTCCAGGCGAGGAAATACCAGGTCACCAGGTCGTCGAAATAGCGGTCGGTGAGCCAGGCGAGCCCTTCGGCCCCCTCGCCGCCTGCGGCGCGGTGCACGTCCTCCAGCCGCCGGTAGGCGGGAAACGCCCGTATCATCGTCTCGGCGTTCGCGCGAAAACACTGGGCGAGCGCGTAGCGGCGCTCGGGCTCGGCGAGCGAGCGGCCCGGCTCGCGCGCAAGAAGCCGCAAAAGCGGGTCGCGCAGCCGGCCGCTCGCGAGCTGCGCCGCGTAGTCCTCGATCTGGTCGAGCAGCACCGGCGCGAAGTTGACCGTCGCGCGCACCGCGTGCCGCTCGAGGTGCCAGGCCATGTCGGTGTAGTCCTTGAGCGCGTGCAGCAGCACCCACGGCATCGCGAACTCGCCGCTCGCGCGGTCGCGGTAGTCCGGCTGGTGCATGTGCCAGACGAGCACCAGGGCGACGGGCCGCGCACTCATCGGCGCTGGTGCACCTGCTGGCCGAGCATTTCCGGCGTCACCAGCGCGATGCCGCGCTCGGTGACGTGAAAGCGCTTGCGGTCCTCTTCCCGATCGACGCCGATTCTCGTGCCGGGCGGCAGCCGGCAGTGCTTGTCGAGGATCGCGCGGCGCACGACGCAGTGGCGGCCGATCTCGACGTTCGGCAGGATGACCGAGTCCTCGACGAGGGCGTAGCTGTGCACGCGCACGCGCGAAAAGAGCAGCGAGCGGCGGATCGTCGCGCCGCTCACGATGTCGCCGCCCGAGACCATCGAATCGATCGCGCAGCCGCGCCGGTCCGCGTCGTCGAACACGAACTTCGCCGGCGGCAGCTGCTCCTGGTACGTCCAGATCGGCCAGTCGGCGTCGTACAGGTTGAGCGCGGGCGTCACCTGCACGAGGTCCATGTTCGCCTCCCAGTAGCCGTCGATCGTGCCGACGTCGCGCCAGTACGGCCGGCCCTCGACCATGTTGACGCAGGAGTCGGCGAAGCGATGCGCGTAGGCGCGGTGTCCGTGCGCGACCGCCCACGGGATCAGGTCGCGCCCGAAGTCGTGCGTCGAGTCGGCGTCGGCCGCGTCGCGCGCAAGCTGCGCGTACAGGAACTCGGCGTCGAACGCGTAGACGCCCATGCTCGCGAGCGCAACATCGCGCCGGCCCGGCATCGGCGTCGGGTCGGCGGGCTTTTCGTGAAACGCGGTGATGCGGCCGACCTCGTCCACCGTCATCACCCCGAGGCTGCGCGCGTGCTCGAGCGGCACCTCGACGCAGGCGACGGTGAGCTCGGCGCGGCGCGCGACGTGCTCGGCGAGCATCAGGCTGTAGTCCATCTTGTAGACGTGATCGCCCGCGAGCACCAGCACGTAGCGCGGCGCGTGCTGGCGCAGCACGTCGAGGTTCTGGTACACCGCGTCGGCGGTGCCGAGGTACCAGCGCGCGGCGGCGCGCTGCTGCGCCGGCAGCAGCTCGATGAATTCGCCGAAGCGCCCGTCGAGGAAGGACCAGCCGCGTTGCAGGTGGCGGATGAGGCTCTGCGCCTTGTACTGCGTGGCGACGCCGATGCGCCGGATGCCGGAGTTGACGCAGTTGGAGAGCGTAAAGTCGATGATGCGGAACTTACCGCCGAAGGGGACCGCGGGCTTTGCGCGCCAGTCGGTGAGCGCTCCGAGCCGCGAGCCGCGGCCGCCGGCGAGCACGATCGCCATCGTCTGGCGAACGAGCTGCGCGCGGTCCCGATCGCTATAATGCGCCGCGACCATGAGCGATGTCGCGATTGCCGCGCGCGACGCGCGCGCCGAGCGCCTCGCCGCCGCCCGCCTGCACGATCCCCACGCGTTTCTCGGCCCGCATCGCGAGGGCGGGCGCGCGCTCGTGCGCGTCTACGATCCGCGCGCGCGCGCGGCGTGGGTGGAGACGGCCGAAGGCTGGCGCGCCGCGCCTCCGGCGGGCGTCGCGGGGCTCTTCGCGCTGGAGGCGGAGGTTCGCGCGCCCTACCGCGTGCGCTTCGAGCGGGAGGGGGCGCTTTGCGAGCGCTTCGATCCGTACTGCTTTGCGCCGCAGATCTCGGACTACGACCTCTACCTTTTCAACGCCGGGCGGCTGACGCAAGCCTGGCGCACCCTCGGGGCGCACGCGACGACGGTGGCGGGCGTCGCCGGAACGCGCTTTGCAGTGTGGGCGCCGAACGCCGAGCGCGTTTCGGTGGTCGGCGACTTCAACGGCTGGGACGGGCGCGTGCACCCGATGAGCGTGCGCGGATCGAGCGGCGTCTGGGAACTCTTTCTGCCGGGCGTCGGGCCCGGCGCGCTCTACAAGTTCGAGATCCGCAACCGCGAGAGCGGTGCGCTCCTTCTCAAGGCCGATCCCTACGCGCGCGCCGCGGAACTGCGGCCCGGCACCGCCTCGAGGGTCGCGCCGCCCGCGGCGCACGTCTGGAGCGACGGCGAGTGGCTCGCGCAACGCGCGCGCTGGGACTGGCTGCGCGCGCCGGTGGCGATCCTCGAAGTGCACGCCGGCTCCTGGCGGCGCGACGCGCGCGGCTGGCGCGCGCTCGGCGACGCGCTCATTCCGTACGCGCTCGAGCTGGGTTTCACGCACCTCGAGCTGATGCCGGTCGCCGAGCATCCGCTGGACGAATCCTGGGGGTATCAGACGACCGGCTATTTTGCGCCGAGCGCGCGCTGGGGCAGCGCCGACGAGCTGCGCGAGTTCGTCGACCGCTGCCACCGCGCCGGCCTCGGCGTGCTCCTCGACTGGGTGCCGGGGCATTTCCCGACCGACGACTGGGCGCTCGCGCATTTCGACGGCACCGCGCTCTACGAGCACGAGGACCCGCGCCTTGCGCGGCATCCGGACTGGGGCACGCACACGTTCAACTTCGGGCGCAACGAGGTGCGCGCGTTTCTGCTTTCCTCGGCGCATTACTGGCTGGACCAGTTCCACTTCGACGGCCTGCGGGTGGACGCGGTCGCCTCGATGCTCTACCTCGACTACTCGCGCCGGCCGGGCGAGTGGCTGCCGAACCGCTACGGCGGGCGCGAGAACCTCGAGGCGATCGACTTCCTGCGCGAGCTGAACGTGCTCGTGCACGCCGAATTCCCGGGCGCCGTCACGATCGCCGAGGAATCGACCGCCTGGCCGATGGTGTCGCGGCCCGCCTACGCCGGCGGCCTCGGCTTCTCGATGAAGTGGAACATGGGCTGGATGCACGACACGCTCGAATACTTCCGCCACGACCCGGTCTACCGGCGCTACCACCACGACCGGCTCACTTTCGGCCAGCTCTACGCCTACACCGAGAACTTCGTGCTGCCGTTCTCGCACGACGAGGTGGTGCACGGCAAGGGGTCGCTGCTCGGGAAAATGCCGGGCGACTGCTGGCAGCAGTTCGCGAACCTGCGGTTGCTCTTTGCCTGGCAGATGACCACCCCCGGCAAGAAGCTCAACTTCATGGGCAACGAGTTCGGCCACGGCCCGGAGTGGGACGCGGTGCGCGGCCTCGACTGGTCGCTCGCCGAGATCGAGTGGCACCGCGGGGTGCGCCTCTGCTTTCGCGACCTTCAGCGGCTCTACGCGAGCGAGCCGGCGCTGCACGAGCTCGACTTCGACCCGCAGGGGTTCGCGTGGATCGACTGCCACGATAGCGACAATTCCGTTCTCAGCTTCGTGCGGCGCGCGCAAAGCGGCGCCTGCCTCGTCGTCGTGCTCAATTTCACGCCGGTGCCGCGCACCGGCTACCGCATCGGCGTGCCGCGCGCCGGCCTCTGGCGCGAACGGCTGAACACCGATTCCGCCTACTACGGCGGATCGAACATCGGCAACGGCGGCGCGCTCCTCGCCGAGCCGGCGCCCTACATGGGTCAGCCGGCGACGCTCGCGCTCACGTTGCCGCCCCTTGCCGCCCTTATCCTTGCGCCGGCCTGAGGCCGAGCGCCGCGTCCACTTCGGCTTCGGCCGCGAGCCAGTCTTCGAGTTCCCGGCCCGGCGCGAAACCGCGCTTCTCGGCGCGGAAGTACGCCGCGCGCGCGATCATCCGTTCGCGCTCCTCGGCCGATATCGCGGCGGCCGGCGCCTCGCGGGAGGCGACGCTCGCGGCGTCGGCCGGCTTCCTTCCGGATCGTGCGCGCACCATGCGGCTTGCCTTTCTCGCTGGAACCGTCCTCCTTCCCGTGCGACTCTAGCCGCTTTCCTTGACAGGCCGTTGACGCAGATCAAGGGCGATCGCCGCCGCGCCGAGGAGCTCGAGGTGCTCGTTCGTCACGACGTACACCGGCATGCGGCGCGCGAGCGCCGCGTGCACGCCCTTGTCGGCGAAAGCGCGCACGAAGCCGCCCGCGCGCAGGCGCGCCACGATGCGCCGCGCGATTCCGCCGGCGACGTACACGCCGCCGCGCGCAAGCACCGCGAGCGCATGATCGCCCGCCCCCTGGCCGTAGATTTCGCAAAACAGCTCGAGCGCCCGCACCGCGGCGGGCTCGCCCGCCTCGGCGGCCTGCTCGACCGCCGCCGCCTCCGGTCCGCGCTCGCCCGGGGGCCGGCCGAGCAGGAACGCGTAGATCGCCGCAAGTCCCGGCCCCGAGAGCACGTCCTCGCAGGCGACGCGAGCGCGCGCGGCGCGTAGCCAGCGCCACAGCGCCGCCTGCGCGTCGGTCTGCGGCGCAAAGCCGATGTGGCCGCCTTCGCCCGCGATCGCGATCCAGCCGCAGGCGCTAGGCGCGAGGTACGCGACCCCGAGGCCGGTGCCGGCGCCGATCACGACGCGCGGCGCGGCCGCGAGCGGCTCGCCCGGCTGAAGGACGACGAGGTCGCCTGCGCCGAGCCATTCGACGCCGCGCGCGGCGCACGCAAAATCGTTTTCCAGCGCGACCGGCGCCGCAAGCTGCGCGCGAAGCGCGTCGGCGTCGAGCACCCAGTCGCGGTTCGTGAGCCGCACCTGCCGCTCAGCGACCGGGCCGGCGGCGGCGAAGCAGGCGCCCTCGAGCGCGAGCGTGCCGAGCGCCGCGCGCGCCTCGGCGAGATACGCCGCGAGCGCCGCCTCGAAGCTCGCGTACGCGCGGTCCTCGAACCGACGCACGAACGCAAGGCGCGGTGCGCCGCCTTCGAGGCGCGCGAGCGCAAAATGCGTCTTGGTCGCACCGACGTCGGCCACCAGCGCGCAGCGCTCGCCTGTCATCGCGCGCATTTCACCACGGAAGCCGCTCGCGTAAGATCGCACGATGGCGGAGGCGGCGCTGCGCGTGCTCTTTGCGACGTCCGAATGCGCGCCGCTCGTGAAAACCGGCGGGCTGGGCGATGTCGCGGGTGCGCTCCCGCGCGCGCTCGCGCGGCTCGGCTACGACGTGCGCGTGCTGCTGCCGGCGTATCCGGCGCTCGACGGGCTCGGGCGCGAGGAAGCCGGGGCGATCGAGCTTGCGCCCGCGGGCGGGCTGCCCGGGGCGCGCATCGTTCCCGCGCGGCTGCCGGGCGATCTTGCGGCCTACCTCGTCGAATGCCCGCCGCTGTACGCGCGCGCAGGCGGCCCTTACCTCGACCCCGACGGCCGCGACTGGCCGGACAACGCGCTTCGCTTTGCGCAGCTTGCGCGCGCCGCCGCCTGGCTCGGGCGCGAGCGCGGCGACGGCGGCTGGTCGGCGCAGGTCGTGCACGCGAACGACTGGCAGACGGCGCTCGCGGCGGCGTATCTCGCGTTTTCGCCCGCGCCGCGCGCGGCAGTGCTCTTGACCGTGCACAACCTCGCGTTCCAGGGGATTTTCCCGGCCGAGTGCTTCGACGCGCTCGCGCTCCCGCGCGAGGCGTTCTCGATCTCGGGAATGGAATACCACGGCCGGATCTCGTTCCTGAAGGCGGGGCTCGTTTACGCCGACGCGATCAATACCGTCAGCCCGACCTACGCGCAGGAGATCCAGCGCGCGCCCCTCGGCTTCGGGCTGGAGGGCGTGATCGCCGCGCGGCGCGACGCGCTCTGCGGCATCCTGAACGGCATCGACACCGAGCTGTGGAACCCGGCGACCGACCCCTTCATCGCGCGCCGCTACGACGCCGACACGCTCGCGGCGAAGGCGGAAAACCGCGCCGCGCTGCGCGCAGAGCTCGGGCTCGCCGACGACGCCGGCGTGCCGCTGCTCGGCATCGTCAGCCGCTTCACCGAGCAGAAAGGGCTCGACCTCGTGCTCGCCGCCGCCGAACGGCTGCTCGATGCGCCGGCGCAGCTCGCGGTGCTCGGCTCGGGCGAGCCGGCGCTCGAAGACGGGTTCCGGCGCCTCGCCGCCGCGCATCCGGGCCGCGTCGCCGTGGTCGTCGGCTTCGACGAAGCGCTCGCGCACCGCATCGAGGCGGGCGCCGACATCTTCCTCATGCCGTCGCGCTTCGAGCCCTGCGGGATGAACCAGATGTACAGCCAGCGCTACGGCACGCTGCCGGTGGTGCGCGCGACCGGGGGCCTTGCCGATACCGTCGAAGACGGCGTGACCGGGTTCGTGTTCCGCGAGCCGCACGCCGAGGCACTCGCCGCGGCGCTCGCGCGCGCGATCGACGCCTGGCGCGATCCGGCGCGCTGGCGCCGCATGCAGCGCGCGGCGATGGCGCGCGATTTCGGCTGGACGCAGTCGGCGCGCCGTTACGGCGCGCTCTACGCCCAGATCACGAGGCCCATCTCGAGCGGATGCGCGAGCAGCGCATGATGCGGGTAGGCGCGGATGCGGTACTCGAGCCGGCCGCAGAGCTCGGGCGCGAACTCGAGCGCGTAGCGCTGCTCGCCGGCCGCATCGGGCGAACCTTCCGGCCGGAAGAGGTAGCTGCGCCACTCGGTCTTCGCGTCGCGCGCAAGGCGTAGCTCGACGCGTACGTCGGCGGGCGCAAGCCCGTTCAGCCGCACCGCCACCTCCATGCGCACGCGCTCGCCGTAGCCGATCTGTCGCGGCGGGCTGTCCAGACGCCGGATCGAGACGCCGGGCCAGGCGGCGCGCACGCGCACGCGCCAGTCGGCGAGCGCGCGCGCGGCGGCCCCGCCGTCCTCGAGGAGGCGGCGCCGCAGCCGCGCCGCCGGCAGGTAGCAGTTGGCGACGTACTCGTCGACCATGCGCGAGGCGTTGAAGCGCGGCATGATCGTCGCGATCGCGCGCTTGGCCATCCGGATCCAGCCGAGCGGCAAACCGCGCGCGTCGCGCTCGTAGTAAAGCGGCACCACCCGGTCCTGCAGCAGCTCGTAGAGCGTGCGCGCCTCCTCCTGGTTGCGCCGGTGCGGGTCGAGCGCCTCGGACGCCGGCTTGATCGCCCAGCCGTTGTCGCCGGTGTAGCCTTCGCCCCACCAGCCGTCGAGCACCGACAGGTTGAGCACGCCGTTCATCGCCGCCTTCATCCCCGAGGTGCCGGACGCTTCCAGCGGATAGACCGGGTTGTTCAGCCAGACGTCGACGCCCGAGACCAGCCTGCGCGCAAGCCGCAGGTCGTACTCCTCGACGAGAAGGATGCGGCCCTCGAACTCCGGGGTGCGCGCAACGCGCGAGATGTGCCGGATCAGGTCCTGGCCGGGGCCGTCGGCCGGATGCGCCTTGCCGGCGAAGATGAAAAGCACCGGCCGTTCGCGGTCGGCGACGATCTCGCGCAGCCAGTCGAGATTCTCGAAGAGCAGCGTCGCGCGCTTGTAGGCCGCGAAGCGCCGGCCGAAGCCGATCGTGAGCACTTCCGGCCGCGCCGGGTCGGCCAAGCGCAGCAGCCGCTCGATGTGCGACTCGCTGGTGCGGTGACGGTTGTGCTGCGCGCGCACCCGGTAGCGCACGAGGTAGAGCATCTGCGCCTTGAGCGTCTGGTGCGTTTTCCAGAACAGCTCGTCGGGCAGCTCGGCGACCCGCGCCCAGAACGCCGGGTCGTGCAGATGGTGCTGCCAGGTCTCGCCGAGCGTGCGGTCGAACACGTCGGCCCATTCGGGCGCGAGAAACGTCGGCGCGTGCACGCCGTTCGTGATCGAGGTGACCGGGTTTTCCTCGGCCGGCACCTGCGGCCAGAGGGCCGCGAGCTGCTGCGCGGAGACGCCGCGGTGGATGCGCGAGACGCCGTTCTGCCAGCGCGAGCCGCGCACCGCGAGCGCGGTCATGTCGAATTCGCCGTCGGCGCCGTTTCGCCCGAGCGCAAAGAGCGCCGCGCGCTCGATGCCCAGTTCGCGGCACCAGCCGTCGAAGTAGGTCGCGACCATGTCGTTCGGGAAGCGGTCGTGGCCGGCGGCGACCGCGGTGTGCGTCGTGAAGACGGTGCTTCCCGCGACCGCCTCGAGCGCCGCCGCGAACGAAAGCCCCGACTTCACCGCCTGGCGCAGGCGCTCGAGGACGAGGAACGCCGCGTGGCCTTCGTTGATGTGCCAGACCGTGGGCGCGAGCCCGAGCGCCCCGAGCGCGCGCACGCCGCCCATGCCGAGCACGATCTCCTGCTCGATGCGCGTCGTGCGGTCGCCGCCGTAGAGGCGATACGTGATCAGCCGGTCGCGCTCGGCGTTTTCCGGCAGGTCGGTGTCGAGGAGGTAGAGCCAGACGTGGCCGACGCGCGCGCGCCAGACGCGCAGCAGCACCGTGCGCCCGGGAAATTCGATCGGTACGCGCAGCTCGGTGCCCCCCGCGTCCTTCACCGGTTCGACCGGAAGATCGTCGAAGTCCGAATCGGTGTAGGTCGCGATCTGGTTCCCTTCGGCGTCGATCGTCTGCGAGAAATACCCCTGGCGATAGAGGAGCCCCACGGCGACGAACGGCAGGCGCAGATCGCTCGCCGCCTTGCAGTGGTCGCCGGCGAGGATGCCGAGGCCGCCCGAGTAGATCGGCAAGCTCTCGTGAAAACCGAATTCGGCGCAGAAGTACGCGATCAGGTCGTCGGCGCCGAGTTGCGTGCCGGTTCCGCGGCGCGCGCTGTCGCGCCGGTACACGTCGTAGGCGGCGAGCACGCGCTCGTAGGCGGCGAGAAAATCCGGGTCCTGCGCCGCCTGCACCAGGCACGGCTCGTCGATGCGGCGCAGAAACGCGCGCGGGTTGTGGCCGGCGGCGCTCCAGAGCTGCGGGTTGAGGCGCGAAAACAGCGCGCGCGTCGCGCGGTCCCAGGTGTAGGCGAGGTCGGCGGCGAGTTCTTCCAGACGCGCGAGCCGCGCCGGAACGCGCGGCAACACGTGCATGCAATACGGGGTGCCGGGACGATCCATCGGGTTCCTGCGGCGTGCGCCGCGTTGCGACAACGCGCGATGTTAGCGCAGGCGCGGCGACGCGGCGACGACGCCCCGCGCGCGGGCGCCGTTGATCTGGGTCAAAGCGGCCGCGGGCTCGCGTGCGAGCATCGCCGCATGGCGATCGGCGAGCTTTGCACGCGCACGGTGGTGTTCGTCGCGCGCGACGAGAGCTGTCTCGTCGCGGCGCGGCTGATGCGCGAACATCACGTCGGCAGCCTGGTCGTCGTCGAGCGGTCGCACGCCGAGGGGCCCCGCGTGCCGGCGGGCGTCGTCACCGACCGCGACCTCGTCGTCGGCGTGATGGCGCTCGGCCTCGACCCGGCGCGCACGCCGGTCGAGGCGGCGATGCGACCGGAGGTCGTGGTCGCGCGCGAAACCGACGGCGTCGGGCGCGCGATCGCCCTCATGCGCGCGCACGGCGTGCGGCGCCTGCCGGTGGTGGACGACTCGGGCGCGCTGGTGGGCGTACTCGCCGCCGACGACCTGATCGAACTGCTCGGCGAGGAGCTCGCGGGCCTTGCCGCGATGCTCGGCCGCGCGCAGCGGCGCGAGCGCGCGGAGCGCCGCGCCGCGCTCTAGTCGCCCGGCGCGCGGCGGTGCGCGCTCACGCGCTTCGCCTGCGGTCCCTCGGCGCCGGCGTCCTCGAGGAAATGCACCGTCATGCCGACGGCGAGGTGCTCGAACGGCGGCGCGACGACGTTTTCGCGCGAAAAATAGAGCTCGCGGCCGTCCGGCGCGACGATGAAGCCGATCCCGGCCGCCGCATCGAGGCGCGCGATCCGGCCGGTCGATTCGGGCGCGTGGCGCTTGACGTCGCCGCGTTGCGCGCGCACATGGTCCTCGAGCCGGCGCCGCGCCGCGTCGAACGCGTCGCGCAGCGCGACGTGCACGTCCTCGTGATGTTCGCGCGTGACCGCGATCTCGCCGCCCGGCACCGTGAGGTCGATGCGCACGCGGTACTGCCGGCCGTGGCGATGGTGCCGGCCGTCGACCGCGAGCACCACGCGGCAGCTCGTGATCCGGTCGAAGTAGCGCTCGAGCTTCGAAGCCTTTTCCTCGACCGCGGCGACGAGCGCATCCGAGCGCGCCATGCCCTGAAACGAAACCTGCAACGGAATCTGCATGCCGCGAGCTTAGGCGGCGGCGGCCCGGCGGGTTTGACGCAGGTCAACGCGCAGGCGGCATGTCCGGGGCGGTGAGCGATACGCATGCGGCGGCGCGCGCCTGCCTCGCGCGCGGCTGGTCGGTGGTCGCGGTCGAGCCGCGCGGCAAGCGGCCGCTCGTCGCCTGGCGCGCGCTGCAGTCGCGCGCCCCCGCCCCCGCGGAGGTGGACGCGTGGTTTTTTGCGCACCCCGAGGCGAACCTCGGCGTCGTCACCGGTGCGGTATCGAACCTCGTGGTGCTCGACGTCGACGTCCGGCACGGTGGCGAGCAGAGCCTCGCGGCGCTCGAGCGCGCGCACGGGCCGCTACCGCGTACCGTCGAGGCGCGCACCGGCGGCGGCGGGCGGCACCTCTATTTCGCGCATCCGGGCGGGACGGTGCCGAACCGCGCGGGGCTCGCCCCGGGGCTCGACCTTCGCGGCGACGGCGGCATGGTGGTCGCGCCGCCGTCGGTGCACGCGAGCGGCCGGCGCTACCGCTGGACGAACGCGCCCGGGACGACGGCGCTTGCGCCGCTTCCCGGGTGGCTCCTTCGCATCGCGCGGCGCGAGGGTGCGCGCGCGGGGCACCCGCTTGCGCACTGGCGGCGCTTGGCGCGCGAGGGCGTCGAGGAGGGCGCGCGCAACAGCACGATCGCCTCGCTCGCCGGACACCTCTTCTGGCACGGCGTGGATCCGGCGGTGGCGCTCGAGCTTCTGCTCGCCTGGAATCGCCTGCGCTGCCGCCCGCCGCTCGAAGACGACGAAGTCGCGCGCGTGGTGGACAGCATCGCGCGCCTGCACGAGCGCGGATCCTGACGCGGTCGGCGCGTGCCGTTGACCTGGATCAATAGCGGCCGCGCCGCGGCGGTGCAACCTCGCGGGCGAAAGGAGCCGAACCATGAACGTAGGCCGGATCTGTTCGCACGGCATCGTCAGCGTGCGCCGGGGCGCGAGCCTCGGCGAGGCGGCGGCGCTCATGAAGGCGCACCATGTCGGCGCGTTGCTCGTGCTCGAAGAAGATCCGCAGGCCGACCGTCCCGCCGGCATCGTCACCGACCGCGATCTCGTGCTCTATGCGCTCGCCGAGGGCATCGGGCCGACCGACGCTTGCGTCGAGGACGTGATGACGCCGGCGCTCGCGACGGTGCCCGCCTCCGCGGGCCTGTTCGAGGCGGCCGAGGCGATGCGCACGAGCGGCGTTCGGCGCCTTGCGGTGAGCGACGAGCGCGGCGATCTCGTCGGTATCGTTTCGATGGACGACATCGTCGATGCGATCGCCGCGGAGCTCGGCAGCCTCGCGCTCGCGCTGCGCGCCGAGCGCGCGCGCGAGGAACGCCGCGGCTACGAAGCGGCGCAGATGACCGGCTGAAACGCGCGGCAGCGACGAGCGCCGCGCGCGCGCCGGATCGAGCGGCGCGATCTCGGGTAGCATCGCGCCGGACACACGTCGGGAGGAATCTCGTGAGAATCAGCGGCAAGGCGCCGGAGGTCGGCGCGCCGGACCCCGAACGCACGACTTCGCCCATCCTCGACGACGACGTCGCGGACGAGGATTCGCCCGTCTACGGTCTGGAGGCAGAGACGGGCGTCTGCTACTTCAACGACCGCCCGTACCGGGTCGGCGAGTACGTCTGCAGCGGCAACGAGCTTCTGCGTTGCGAAAAAGGCGGCGTCTGGGTCCGCAAGGGTCCCTGCGTGCCGACGTAGCCGGCTGCCGCCGGGGGTTTGCGCCGCGCCGGCGAGGCGCTCGCGGCGCGCGAACTCGCTAGAGCTTCGACTCCGGCGGGTGCGCGTGCGTCTTTTCGTACACGCGCTGGCAGTCGTGGCAGCGCTTAGCGGTCGGGTACGCCATCAAGCGCTCGAAGGCGATGTCGGCGCCGCAGTCGGCGCACACGCCGTAGGTGCCGGCGGCGAGCCGCGCCTGGGCGGCCTCGATGTCGCGGATCTCGCGCACTTCGCGCGCGACTTCGGCCTGATCGAGGTCGGCGATCAGGTCGGCCTGCGCCTCGTCGCCCGAGTCGCGCACCGCGCCGGCGACCGCGGAAAAGGTTTCCTCGCGCGCGCGCGCCATGTCCTCCAGGGTTTCGGCGAAGAGCGCGCGGCGTCGCTCCTCGAGGATGCGTTTCAGCTGTTCGATCTGGTCTGCGGTGAGCGGCATCGGTCGGTTCGAAAGTCGGTGAACAGTCGGCGCGCCCGCAGCCTGCGGGCGCGCCATTCTAGCCTGTCGCGCGCGTGGTTCACTTGCGCCGCTGCGGGCCCGGCACCTCGTCCGGGTCGAAGCCCTCGACGCGCGGCAGGTTGCGCTGCGGCTCGCGGCGCAGGGCCTTCTTGTCGAGGTCGTCGCGCGCCTTGCTGCGGCTGCGTCCCTCGTGCAGCGGCTCGTGCGGCGAGGCCGCGGGCGCCGGCTCGCCGCGCCAGCGCGCGCGGCACGCGGGCGTGCAGAAATACGCGACGTAGTCCTTCGCCTCGATCGCGATCGCCGCGGACGGCGCGAGCAGCTTGCCGCACACTTCGCAAAAGACCCGGTCCGGGTCCGGCAGGGGCCGAGGTTCCTTCGTCATCGTTCGCCTCTCGTTCGGTTCGTGCCGCGCATTGCGTGCGCGCATCCTGCGCCCTGCGGCGCTCGGCCGTTTGACGAGGATCAAGCGCGGCGCGCGCGGCGATGATCGAATGCGCGCATGGCGACTTCCGAACGCGATTCCCATGCGCAGGCGCGCGCCGCGGTCGAGCGGGTGCTCGAGTCGCTCGGCGTGCGCGACTACCTGTACACCCTCGAGCACTGGAACGGTCGCTGGGTGCTGAGCGTCGAGTGCGCGTTTCCGGGCGGCTGGCAATCGACGGCGATCGACGTGGACCCGAAGCGGCTCGTCGCCAGTCTGCACGACCTCGCGCAGCGCGAGCGGCTCTGCGCCGAGTGGGAGCCGCATCTGAAGGCCTGTCTCGGGCCGCACGCGCGCGGCGCAGACCGCCCCGAAGCACAGGTGCGCCGGGCGTAGAGGCGCCGGCGCCCGACGGTGCAGCGCTCGGGGCGGCGCATCGCCTGCGTTTGATCGCGGTCAAGGGCGCGCGGCGCGGGTTGCGTCGCAATTGCGAGGTGCGCCCGCCGGAATGTTTTTTCGCGTACGCGCCGCGCGGCGTCGGATTGCTCGCCGCGGTCGCGTATCTCGACGCCGACCGCGACGTCTACGGCTGGTTCGCCGGCCCGCGCGCAGACGGCCGCGTCCTCGGCTGCTATTTCCTGCTCGAGGGGTACCATTCGCCCGGGCCGGTCGTCTACGAAGCGGTGGAGGCGCAGGACCTGTACGGCGGCTGGTCGCTCGAGGAATCTCGCCGGCACGAACTTTCGCGCCTCGAGGAGGCGATCGCGCGCGAATGGCTGTTCGCGCGCGACGACCCGCAGGCCGAAGGCGAGCGGCGCTCGTATGCCGAGGCCGAACTCGCGCTCGGCGCGCTCGGCGTGCGCTTCGAGCGATTGCGGCGATTCTCGACCGACCAGCCGGTCTGGACGTACTTCTCGCCGGGATTCCAGCGCTCGGTGCTGCGGCAGCTCGCCAAGCGCTGGCCGCTCGACTTCCGGCCGCAATTCGAGGAGAGCGCGTGATACGGTTGCGGGTCAACGGCGCCGAGCGCCGCGTCGAAGCGGATCCGGCGAAACCCTTGCTCTGGGTGCTGCGCGACGAGCTGGGCCTGACGGGCACCAAGTACGGCTGCGGCGTCGGCGTCTGCGGCGCGTGCCTCGTGCTCCTCGACGGCGAGCCGAACCACGCCTGCAGGGTGCCGCTCGCGAAAGTCGGCGCGCGCGAGGTCACCACGATCGAAGGGCTCGGTGCGGGGCATCCGGTCGTGCGCGCCTGGATCGCCGAGCAGGTGCCGCAGTGCGGCTACTGCCAGCCGGCGCAGATCCTCGCGGCGTCGGCGCTGCTTGCGCGAAGCCCGGCGCCGACACAGGCCGAGATCGACGCCGCGATGTCGGGCGTCTATTGCCGCTGCGGGACGTATGCGCGCATCCGGCGCGCGATCGCGCGCGCGGCGCGCGGTGCGCAGGCGTCGGCGGCCGAGCGGCTGCCCGAGCTTCTGTCGGAGCTGCCGGCAGAGGCCGGCGTCGCGCTCGACGAACGGCTGTGGATCGACGCTGCCGGGACCGTGACGCTGATGGTGAACTATTCCGAGATGGGGCAGGGTGCGCTCACCGGGCTCGCGGTGCTCGCGGCCGAGGAGCTCGAGGTGCCGCTTGCGCGGCTGCGCACGGTGTTCGCGCCGCCGGCGCGCCGCTACTGGAACGCCTACTGGGGAGAAGGCCAGTTCACCGGCGGCTCGAGCAGCATCCGCGGCGAATGGAAGCGGCTGCGGCGCGCGGCGGCGCGCGTCCGGATGCGGCTCGTCGCTGCGGCGGCGGCGCGCTGGGGCGTCGCCGCTTCCGAGTGCCGCGCCGAAGGAGGCTTCGTCGTTCACGCGCCGAGCGGCGCACGGCTCGGCTACGGCGAACTCGCCGAAGCGGCTGCGGCGATCGGTTCGCCGCGCGCGGTGCGGCTCAAGCGCGCCGCCGAATGGCGCCTGATCGGCAAGCCGCTCGCGCGGCTCGACATCCCGGCGATGTGTCTCGGCGCGACCGGCTACGGAATCGACGTCGCGCGCCCCGGAATGCGCGTCGCGGTGGTCGCGCGCCCTCCGATGCCCGGCGCGCGGCTCGAAGGGTTCGATGCGCAGCGCGCCCTCGCCGTAGCCGGCGTGCACCAGGTGATCCCGATCTCGGCCGGCGTCGCGGTCGTCGCGGACGACTTCTGGTCCGCCGAGCGGGGACGCGCGGCGCTTTCCGTGCGCTGGCGCGAGGGGCCGGGGGCGCGGCTCGACAACGCCGCGATCGAGCGCAGGCTGCTCGCTGCGCTCGCGCGGCCGGGCACGCTCGTGCACGAGCGAGGCGACGCGCGCGCGCGGCTGCGGCGCGCGGTGCGCGTCGTCGAAGCGGTCTATCGCACGCCGTACCTCGCGCACGCGACGATCGAGCCGATGAACTGCGTCGCCGACGTGCGGCGCGACGCCTGCGACGTGTGGGTCGGCACGCAGAGCCAGACCGATACGCAGCAGGCGGCGGCGCGCGCCGCGGGCCTTGCGCCCTCGCGGGTGCGCGTGCACACGCGGTTTCTCGGCGGCGGCTTCGGGCGAAGGCTGGAAACCGACTTCGTCGTCGAGGCGGTCGAGATCTCGAAGGCGATCGGCGCGCCGGTGAAGGTCGTCTGGACGCGCGCGGACGACCTGCGGCACGACTTCTACCGCCCGGCGCACGCGATCCGGTTGCGCGCCGCGCTCGGCGCGGACGGCCTGCCCGAGGCCTGGGAGATGCGCATCGCGGGCCCGGAGCCCGCCCTCGAAGGCATCGACGTGCCCTACGCGGTACCGGCGCTGCGCGAAGAGCACGTGCGCGTCGACTCGCCGCTTCGCGTCGGCTACTGGCGCGGCGTGGGCGCGACGAACAATGCGTTCGCGATCGAGTCGTTCGTCGACGAACTCGCGCGCTGCGCGCGGCGCGATCCGCTCGACTACCGGCTCGCGCTCCTCGCGAAGGCGCCGCGTCATAGGGCGGTGCTCGAGCTTGCGGCCGATCGCGCAGGCTGGCGCTCGCGCTGCGCGCCGGGCACGGGCCGCGGCGTCGCGGTCTATGCGTCCTTCGGCAGCGTAGTTGCGCAGGTCATCGAGGCGAGCGTCGCTCGCGGCGCGATCCGCGTCGCGCGCGTCGTGTGCGCGATGGACTGCGGCACCGCGGTGCTTCCGGATGCGGTGCACGCGCAGCTCGAAGGCGGAATCGCCTTCGGGCTTTCGGCCGCGCTGAAGGAGGAAGTGCGCGTGCGCCGCGGGCGGGTGGTGCAGTCGAGCCTTTCGGACTACCCGATCCTCGCCTTCGGCGACATGCCGGAGGTGGAGACGCACCTCGTGCCGAGCGAGCGCGAACCGGGCGGCGTCGGCGAGCCGGCGGTGCCGGTGGTGGCGCCGGCGGCTGCGAACGCCGTGTTCGCCGCGACCGGTCGTCGGCTGCGGCGGCTGCCGCTGCGGCTTCGCGCGCGCCCCGCGCGCCGCTGACCGGGCGCAGGGCGCGCCCGGTCAGCGCGCCGCGCTCAGGAGATCGAGATCGTGCGGCGCTTGGATTTCTCGGCCTTCGGGAAGACGAGCTCGAGGATGCCGTCCTTCAGCGACGCGCTCGCCTTTTCCTCCTGCACTTCGGCCGGCAGCGCGATCGAGCGCGAGAACGCGCCCTGCATGATCTCGGCGGCGTAGTAGTCGCCCTTTTCCTCCTTCTTCTCGGACTTCGTCTCGCCCTTGATGGTGAGCACGCCGTTGCTCACCGAGACCTCGATGTCCTCCTTGCGGTAGCCGGGCACCGCGACGCGCACGAGCACGTCCTGCTCGCGGTCGACGACGTCGACGCTCGGCAGTTCGGCGATCTCCGCGAACGCGCGCGGCCAGCCGAGCGGCCGCAGCCAGCGCCGGTTGAAGAACTCGTCGAACATGCGGTCCATTTCCGCGAACAGGGACGCGGGCCGCGGCAGACGCTCGACCGTGCCCTTGGAGACGGTGACTTCCTTGCTTTCCTTTGCCATGATCGATCCTCCGTATGGTGACGAGCTTCAAATGGGAGCCGCGGGCGGATTTTCCAACCCCGCCGCGCGGCGCCTTTGACCGGGATCAAAGGCGTCGGCGCCGGGCGGGCGGCGCGGCGGCGGCAGGATGCGCGCTGCGCGGCGCTTCCGCGAGGGCCGCGTCGAACGTTCGCGGGCGGCGGGCTGAAAGGCGCGCATGATCGCGCGGACCGGGCCTTCGCTTTCGGCGAACGCGCTCCGGGTGCTCGAAGCCCGGTATCTCCTGCGCGACGCCGAACGGCGCGTCGTCGAGACGCCGGCCGAGCTTTTCGAGCGGGTCGCGCGCGCGATCGCCGAGGCCGAGGCGGCGTTCGGCGGCGAGGGTCCGCAGTACTGGGCCGAGCGTTTTCACGCGCGCATGGCGGCGGGCGAGTTCCTGCCGAACAGCCCGACGCTCATGAACGCCGGCACCGCGCTCGGACAACTGTCGGCCTGCTTCGTGCTGCCGGTCGCCGACACGATGGAAAGCATTTTCGAGGCGCTCAAGAACATGGCGCTCGTGCAGCGCACCGGCGGCGGCACCGGGTTTTCGTTCTCGGCGCTCAGGCCGCGCGGCGATCCGGTCGCCTCGACCGGGGGCGAAGCCTCCGGGCCGGTGTCGTTCATGCGCATCTTCGACTGCGCGACCGAGCACATCAAGCAGGGCGGCAAGCGCCGCGGCGCGAACATGGGGGTGCTCGCCGTCGAGCATCCCGACATCCTCGAATTCGTCGCGGCGAAGCGCGCGCCGGGCGCGCTCGCGAACTTCAATCTCTCGGTGAGCGTCCCGGACGCGTTCATGCGCGCGGCCGAGGCGGGGGCCGAATACGACCTCGTCAATCCGCGCACCGGGGCCGCGGTGCGGCGCCTCGGCGCGCGCGAGCTGTTCGATACGATCGCGGAAGCGGCGTGGGGGTCGGGCGATCCCGGCCTTCTCTTTCGCGACGCAATCGAGCGCGCAAACCCGACCCCGCATCTCGGACGGATCGAGGCGACCAATCCCTGCGGCGAGGTGCCGCTGCTTCCGTACGAATCCTGCAACCTCGGCTCGCTCAACATCGCGCGCTTCGTGCGAGAGGCGGGCGGCGCGGTCTCGTTCGACTGGGAAGGCTTCGCCGCGGCGGCGGCCGAGGCGGTGCGCTTTCTCGACGATGCGATCGAGGTGAACCGCTATCCGCTGCCCGAGATCGCGGCGGCGACCCGCCGCACGCGAAAGATCGGGCTCGGCGTGATGGGCTTCGCCGACGCGCTGATCCGGCTCGGCATCGGCTACGACTCGGGCGAGGCGATCGCGTTCGCCGAACGGCTCGCGCGCGCGCTCGACGAGGCGGCGACGCGTGCCTCGGCGGCACTCGCCGAGCGCCGGGGCCCGTATCCGGCGTGGCGCGCGGACGGCGGCGCGCCGCGCCTGCGCAACGCGACGCGCACCGCGATCGCGCCCACCGGCACGATCGGCATCCTCGCCGGCGCGAGCGCGAGCATCGAGCCGCTGTTTGCGCTCGCCTATCGGCGCACCGGGGTGCTCGGCGGCGAGACGCTCGAGGAAGTGAACCCGCTGCTTGCCGACGCGCTCGAGCGGCGCGGGCTCGACGCGATGCAGGTGCTCTCCGCGGTGCGCGAAAAAGGACGGCTCGCCGACGTGCCCGGCGTACCGGACGACCTCAAGCGCCTGTTCGTCACCGCGCTCGAGATTCCGCCCGAGCGGCATCTCGCGATCCAGGCGGCGTTCCAGCGCCATGTGGACAACGCCGTCTCGAAGACCGTCAACCTGCCGCGCGAGGCGACGCCGGGGGATGTGGCGCGGATCTACCGGCGCGCGTGGGCGCTCGGGCTGAAGGGGATCACCGTGTACCGCTACGGCGCGAAGCCGGCGCAGGTGCTGGAACTGGGTGCGGCCGAGGCGCCTCATCACTACGATCACGCCTCGCGCTGCGATCCGGAGGAGTGCCGCGTCTGAGTCAGGTCACCGCAGACGAAGCGCCGGGGGCGCCGGGCATCGCCCCCACCTGGGCGAGCAGCGCGAAAGACATGGTCGGCACCGCGCTCGGCGTCTCGCGCCTGTGGTTCACGATCGGCTGGGGGATCGTGAACGAGGTGTTCTATCCGCGCGTGGACCTGCCGCAGATCCGCGACCTCGGGTTCATCGTCGCCGACGGCGACGGCTTCTGGGTCGAGGTGAAGCGCCTCGGCACGCACCGCGTGCGCACGCCCGCGCCGGGCATCCCCGCCGTCGAGATCGTGCATACGCACGAGCGCTTTCAGCTCACGCAGCGCGTCGTGCCCGACCCCGAGCGCGACGTGCTGCTGCTCGCCGTCGAACTCGAGGGCGATCCGGCGCTCGCGCCGTACGCGCTGCTTGCGCCGCGCCTCGGGGGCACCGGCCGCGACAATCGCGCCATGGTGTACGCCGAGCGCGGGCGCACTGTGCTCGCCGCCGAGCAGGGCCCGTTCGGGCTCGCGCTCGCGGCCGCGGACGAACATCAGGCCGACGCCTGGCGCCACGCGAGCGCGGGCATCGCCGGCGCAAGCGACGGCTGGCAGGACTTCCGCCGCCACGGCGCGATGCGCTGGCGCTATCGCCGCGCCGGCTCGGGGAACGTCGCGCTGATCGGGGAGCTGCCGCGGCGCGCGACGCTTGCGCTCGCGTTCGCCGGCAGCCGCGAGTCGGCGGCGACGCTCGCGATCTCGGCGCTCGTGCAGGATTTCGACGCGGTCTGGGAGGACCACGTGGCGCTCTGGCGCGCCTGGCATCCGGCGCAGCCGCCGGGCGACGACCTGCCGGCCGCGCTGCGCGACCAGGTGCGGCTGTCGGCGATGGTGCTGCGCACGCACGAAGATCGCACCTATCCGGGCGCGATGGTGGCGAGCCTCTCCATTCCCTGGGGCGACAGCCGCGACGACATCGGCGGCTACCACCTCGTCTGGCCGCGCGATCTGGTGCAGAGCGCGCTCGCGCTCGTCGCGCTCGGGGCGCTCGAGGACGCGCGCGACATCCTGCGCTACCTGATCGCGACGCAGCTCACCGACGGGCGCTGGCAGCAGAACCAGTGGCTCGGCGGCACGCCCTGCTGGCAGGGCGTGCAACTGGACGAGGTCGCCTGGCCGGTGCTGCTCGCGGCCGCGCTCGCCGAGCGCGATGCGCTCGGCGGCATCCGCACCGCGGACATGGTGCGCCGCGCGCTCGGCTACATCCTGCGCACCGGACCCGCCACCGAGCAGGACCGCTGGGAGGAGATTCCGGGGATCAGTCCGTACACGCTCGCCACCTGCATCGCGGCGCTCGTGGCGGGGGCGGAGCTTCTGCCTGCGCCGCTCGCCGACCTGGCGCTCGCCGCCGCCGACGACTGGAATTCGCGCATCGAGGAGTGGACCGCGGCGAGCGGCACGATGCTTGCCGCCCGCTTCGGCGTGGAGGCGCATTACGTGCGCTCGGCGCCCCCGCGCGTGATCGTCGACCGCGCCGCGCTCGGCGAACGGCTGCCGCTTCGCAACCGCGGCGCCGGCGCCGAGATCGTCGCGGGCGAGCAGGTGAGCACCGATTTCCTGCAACTCGTGCGCTTCGGCCTGCGGCCGCCCGATCATCCGGTGGTTCGGGCGACGCTCCGCGTCGTGGACGGCGTGCTGCGCGTCGAGACGCCTTCCGGGCCCGCGTGGTACCGCTACAACGGCGACGGCTACGGCGAGCAGGAAGGCGGGAAACCGTACCTCGGCTCGGGTCGCGGCCGGCTCTGGCCGCTCCTTACCGGCGAGCGCGGCCATTACGCGCTCTGCGCTGGCGAAGATCCCTTGCCGTATCTCGAGGCGATGAACCGCATGGCGGGCACGGGCGGCCTCATTCCGGAACAGGTGTGGGACGAAGAGGCGATCCCGCGCGCCTTCCTCTATCCGGGAAAGCCCACCGGCTCGGCGATGCCGCTCGTGTGGGCGCACGCCGAGTTCATCAAGCTCGTCGCCTCGCGCGAGCGCGGCGTGCCGGTCGACCGGCCGCAGGCGCTCGCGCGCCGGTATCCCGGCGGGGCGGTGCCGGTCCCGCAGTACGGCCACTGGTCGCGGCGGATGCCGGTTGCGCGCATCGCGGCCGGAAGGCACGTGCGGCTGCTCTTGGAGGAGCCCGCGCTCGTTCACTGGAGCGCGGACGGCTGGAAGAGCGCAGAGGACACGCCGACCTTGCCGAGCGGCTTTCAGCTGCATATCGCCGACATCCCGGCCGACAAGCTCGCGCGCGCCTCGCGCCTCGTCTTCACGTTCTACGACCGGGCGCGCGGCCGCTGGGAAGGTCGCGATTACGCGATCGCGATCGGTTGAGCGCCGGCCGCGGATCGCGGCCGCACGAACAGCACATCGCAGCGCGCCTCGAGCGCGATGCGCAGCGCGACGCTTCCGAGGAGCGCGGCCTCCAGCCCCGAGCGGCCGTGCGTCGCGATCACGATCAGATCGGCTTCGATGTCCTGCGCGGCCTCCAGAATGCGCGCCGGCGCATAGCCGTGCGCGACGCGAAGCCGCGCATCCTCGGGCGCGAATCCGGCCGATCGCGCGAACGCCGCAAGCGCCTCGCGCAGCCGCCCCGCCGCCTCGCGCCGATGCGCCTCGATCGTTTCCTGCGCGACGCCGGCATGGCGCATCATCGATTCGTAGGGCAGCTCGTAGGCGTGAAACAGGACCATCCGCGCCGGCGCGAACCACTCGCGCGCAAGCCGCGCCGCTTCCTGCGCGGGCGCGGAGAAATCGGTCGGAAGGAGCAGCTGCTCGTAGGGCGCGGCCGGCCACTGCCGGACCACCAGCACCGGGCAGGGCGAAAGTTGCAGCAGCTTCTGCGCCGTGCTGCCGACGAAGAGCTCGCGCAGCCCGTGCTCGCCGTGCGCGCCGACCGCCACCGCCCGCGCGCCGAGCGCCGCGGCGCGCGCCGCGATCTCGGCCGGCGGCCGTCCCTCGGCGCAATGCGTGCGCACCGCAAGTCCCGGCTCGGCCGAAAGCCGCGCCGCCGTCGCGGCGAGCCGCTCGGCGGCGAGCCGGCGGGCGCGCTCGGCCCCGTCGTCGGTAAGGCGCGAGCGCCACCAGTCGGCGAGCAGCTGCCAGGTGTCGCCCGCGAGCGTGTGCGGCACGACGTGCAGGATCTCGAGGCTTGCCCCTTGGGAACGCGCAAGCAGCGCCGCGCGCCGGAGCGCCGCCTCGGCCGCGCGGGAGAAATCGGTCGCGGAGAGCAGCGTCGCGGATCCGTCGGTCACTGCGATCCCTCCGGGCTCGATCGTGGGCGGGCCGCAGCCCGTGCCGGCAGGCGGCTCACGGGCTGATCAGCACGTCGGCGCGCGCATTAACGAGCACGTTCGCCGGCACGCTGCCGAGCACCCGCTCGCCGAGCGCGGATCCGGCATGCCTGCCGAGTGCGACCAAGTCGAAGCGGCCGGCGCTCAGGGCCCGCTTGAGCACGAGATGCGCAGGCCCCATCGCCACACGGCGCGAAGCGGCGGCGGGCGCGCCCGTCTCGACGGCGCGCGCGAGCCGCACCTCGGCCTCGCGCAGCAGCGCGCTCCTCAACCCGGCATCGAGACGCAGCGGCGCCGCCGCCGGCTGCACGGCGTGCAGCAGCGTGAACTCGACGGCGGGAAAGAGCCGAGCCGCGGCCTGGACGGCACGCAGAGACGCCGGCGAGAAGTCAAAGCCGGCGAGGCAGCGGCGGTAGGGCAGGGCCGGGCGCCTTCGCGCGACCAGCACCGGACAGGGTGCAAGGCGCGCAAGCCCGAGGGCGGTCGAGCCGAGATAGAGCCGGTCGCCGAACCTGCGCCCGTGCGGGCCGAGAACGAGCAGAGCGGCGCGCGCCTCCTGCGCTTTCGCGGCGAGCGCCCGCGCAGCGCGCCCGAGCACGACGACGCCGGTGCAAGCGACGTCGCGCGCGCGCGAAATTCGGGCGGCCGCGGCGCGCACGCTTTTCCACGCCTGTTGCACCGGTTGGCCGGCGAGCAGGCGCCTGCGCGGCGCAAAGAGCGAGCGCAGGTTCTTCCAGCGCGCCTCGTCGAACGCATGGACGAGGAGGAGCCGCCCCTGATGCGCCTCGGCGATGCGGGCGGCGCGCTCCACCGCAGCGCGCGCCGCGGCGGAAAAGTCCGTCGCCGCGATCACGGTCATCGGCTCGCTCGGCTGCTCCGGCATCGCGCGGACAGTGTGCGCGGGCGCCGCAGGCCGCGCTTGACCTCGGTCAACGACCCGACGGTCAGCAGATGCGCGGAAGCTGCTCGCCCGAAGGCAGATCGAGCGGCCGGCGGCTGCCGATCACGGTGCGAAGCGTGACGCCGCCTGCGCAGGCCTGCACGCGGCCGATTCGCGCCGCCTCCGCGCAGCCTGCGCGCGCGAGCACTGCTTGCGCGCGCTCCGCCTCGCTTTCGGGCAAGATCGCGACGAAGCGGCCTTCGTTCGCGATGTAGAGCGGATCGAGGCCGAGCAGCTCGGATGCGCCGCGCACCGGCTCGGAGACCGGAATCGCCGCCTCGTCGAGTTCGATGGCGACGCCGGCGGCCTCGGCGATCTCGATCAGCGCGGCGGCGAGCCCTCCGCGGGTGAGGTCGCGCAGGCAGTGGACCTCGATTCCCGCTTCGAGCATCGCAAGCACCGGGCGCGCAAGCGGCGCGCAGTCGCTTTCCAGCGTCGTCGCGAACGCGATCTCTTCGCGCGCGGCGAGCACCGCAAGCCCGTGCCTTCCGATGTCGCCCGAGACGATCACCGCATCGCCCGGGCGGACCGCGCGCGGCGCGATCTCGAGCGCGGTCTCCACCCGGCCGATCCCGGCGGTGTTCACGAAGACACCGTCGCCTTTGCCGGCCTCGACCACCTTGGTGTCGCCGGTGACGAGCGCGACGCCGGCTGCGGCCGCCGCCTCGCGCATCGAGCGGACAATGCGCTCGAGATCGGCGAGCGGGAATCCCTCTTCCAGCACGAACCCGGCGCTGAGCCACAGCGGCCGCGCCCCGCACATCGCAAGGTCATTGACCGTGCCGTTCACCGCAAGCGACCCGATGTCGCCGCCGGGAAAGAAGAGCGGCCGAACGACGAAGGTGTCGGTGGTGAACGCGATGCGGCCTGCATCGACCTCGAGCACCGCGCCGTCGTGGCGCGCTTCCAGCGCCGGATTGGCGAACGCCGGAAGAAAGAGCCGCTCGATCAGACGGTGCATCAGCGCGCCGCCCCCGCCGTGCGCAAGCCGCACTCGGTCGCCCGGCGCAGCCTGCACTGGGCACGTGGCGGTGAAGTCCAGGGGTGGAGTCCGGTTCATGATTCCTCCGCGGCGCTTGCCGGCTGCCGGCGGTAGCGGTAGTAGGCTGCGCAGGCGCCTTCCGAAGAAACCATCGGCGCGCCGAGCGGGTGCTCGGGCGTGCAGGCCGAGCCGAACGAGGGGCACGCGGGCGGGCGGCGCGCGCCTTTCAGCACCAGTCCCGCGATACAGCGCGCGTCATCCGCCGGCGGGCGCGCGGCCGGCGCAAAGCGCGCCTCGGCATCGAGCGCGGCGTAGGCGGGAGAGAGCCCGAGGCCGCTTGCCGCGATCTCGCCGATCCCGCGCCAGCGCCGCGGAACGACCTGAAACACCTCGGCAAGAAGCGCGCGCGCGGCCTCGTTTCCTCGGCGGCGCACCGCGCGAAGGTACTGGTTTTCGACCTCGGCGCGGCCTTCTTCGAGCTGGCGCACGCAGAGGAGGACGCCCTCGAGGATATCCACCGGCTCGAAGCCGGTGACGACGATCGGCACGCGATGGCGTCGCGCAAGCGGCTCGTACTCCTCGAACCCCATCACCGTGCACACGTGCCCCGCGGCGAGAAACCCCTGCACCCGGTTCGCCTCGGAGGAAAGGATCGCCTCGATCGCGGGCGGCACGAGCACATGCGCGACGAGGAGCGAAAAATTGCCGATCCCCTCGGCGAGCGCGGTTTTCGCCGCGAGCGCGGTCGCAGGCGCCGTCGTCTCGAAGCCGACGGCGAAGAACACCACCTCGCGCGAGGGGTTGCGCCGCGCAAGTTCCAGCGCATCGAGCGGCGAATAGACCATGCGCACGTCGCCGCCGGCCGCGCGCGCATCGAGCAGCGACCCGGCCGAGCCCGGCACCCGCAGCATGTCGCCGAACGAGGCGAGGATCGCGCGCGGTGCGCGCGCGATCGCGATCGCGCGGTCGATCGCCTCCGGGGGGGTGACGCACACCGGGCAGCCGGGGCCGTGAATGAGTTCGACGGTCTCGGGAAGCAGCCGGTCGATGCCGAACCGCAGGATCGCATGCGTCTGCCCGCCGCAGACCTCCATGATCGTCCAGCGACGTCTCGCGGTCCGCCGGATCGCCGCGGCGAGCGCTTCGACCGCGCGCGCGTCGCGGTATTCGTCGAGGTACTTCACGGCGCGCCTCCGTCGGCCGCTTCCAGCGCGCGAAGCGCATCGAGCGCGCGCTCGGCCGCGGCCGGATCGAGCACCGCGATCGCGACGCCGGCGTGAACGAGCACCCAGTCGCCCGGCTGCGCCTCGGGGACGAACGCGAGGCTCGCCTCCTTCGCGACGCCGCCGAACTCGACCTCGCCCGAGCGTTCGAGCGGCGAATCGCCGCGGATGCGGCGGATCCTTCCCGGCACCGCAAGGCACATCAGCGCGTCCCTCCGGCGCTTGCGCGCGCCCACCACGCCTGCCCGAGCGCAAGGCCGCCGTCGCCCGGCGGCGCCCGATGCGGCAGGAAAGCCTCGATCCCGGCGCGCTCGAGTTCCTCGAGCGTCAGCTCGCAGAGGAGCCGGTTCTGAAAACATCCGCCGCAAAGTAGAACGCGCCGCGAGCCGAGCGCGCGCGCCGCGCAGGCGATCGCTCGGGCGAGCGCGCGGTGAAAGCCCGCAGCGAGGTCGGCCGGCGCGCGCCCTTTCGCGAGTCCGGCGAGAAGCGAGCGGACGACCGGCTCCCAATCGAGGACGAGCCGCTCCTTCTCGATGCGAAGCGCGAACTCGAGAAGCACCGGGTCGCGCGCACCGAGCGCGGCATGTTCGAGCGCGATCGCCGCCTCGGCTTCGAACGTCGCGCGCTGGCGAAGGCCGAGGAGCGAGGCGACCGCATCGAAAAGGCGCCCGGCGCTCGTCGTGCGCGGGGCATTGACCCCGCGCTCGAGCGCTTGCGCGAGGATTCGCCTTTCTTCCTCGCCGAAGGCGGCGAGCGGCGCAAGGCTACGCATCCCGAACGTTGCTTCGCCGAAGAGTTCGTGAAGGACCCCGAGCGCGGCGCGCCGCGGCTCGCGCACCGCGCGCTCGCCGCCAGGAAGCGCAAAGGCGCGCAGATGCCCCGCGCGGCTCGCTTCCAGGCCGCGGATCGCGAGCAGCTCGCCGCCCCAGACGGTCGCGTCGTCGCCGTAGCCGGTTCCGTCGAACGCGATCGCGAGCGCCTCGCCTTCGAGCCGATGCTCCGCGACGCACGCGAACGCGTGCGCGCGATGGTGCTGGATCGCCGAAAGCGGCTTTCCGAGCGTCGCCGCATGCCGGCTCGCGTAGTAGTCGGGATGGGAATCGCAGACGACCGCGGCCGGCTCCGCCGCGTGAAGTTGCGGAAGGTCGGCGCAGGCGCGGCGAAACGCGCTTCGCGCCTCCTCGGTATCCAGGTCGCCGATGTGAGGGCCGAGGAGGATGCGGTCTTCGAGCGCGAGCGCGACCGCCGCCTTCAGGTGCCCGCCCGCGGCGAGAACCGGCGCGCCTTCGCGCGGCGCGGCGAACGAAGCCGGCGCGTAGCCGCGCGCAAGCCGAAGCACCATGCCGTTGCCTGCGACCACCTGCGCGACCGAATCGTCGAGCGCGCGCGCGATCGGCCGGTCGTGAACGAGAAAGAGATCGGCGATGTCGGCAAGCCGCGCGAGCGCCTCCTCCTCCGCGATCGCGATCGGCTCGCCCGAGCGGTTGCCGGAGGTCGCGACGATCGGGCGAGCGACGGAGGAAAGGAGCAGGTGATGAAGCCGCGAGTAGGCGAGCATCACGCCGAGCGTCGCAAGCCCCGGCGCGACCGAGGCGGCGATGTCCGGCGCGCCGGGGGCGGGAGACTTGCGCCTGAGAAGCACGATCGGCGCCTCGGGCGAAGAAAGGAGGGCTCGCTCGGCAGGCGACACTTCGCAGAGCGCCTCCGCCGTCGCAAGGTCGGGCGCCATCAGCGCGAAGGGTTTCGCCGGCCGGCGTTTTCGCGCGCGAAGGAGCGCGACGGCCTCGTCGTTCGCCGCGTCGGCAAGGAGCTGGAATCCGCCGAGGCCCTTCACCGCGACGATCCGGCCCTCGCAAAGCGCGCGAACGGCCGCCGCGAGCGCCTCTTCGTCGCGCGCAAGCCGGCGCCCTTCGGGCGAGAGGAGCGCAAGCCTCGGGCCGCAGGCGGGGCAGGCGATCGTCTGCGCGTGAAACCGCCGGTCGGCGGGATCGGCGTACTCGGCGCGGCAGGCGCCGCAGAGCGCGAACGCGCGCATGGTCGTCGTTGCGCGGTCGAACGGCAGGCGCTCGAGGATGCTGAACCTCGGGCCGCAGACGCTGCAGGTGGTGAACGGATAGCGATAGCGCCGGCTCGTCGAATCGAACACCTCGGCGACGCACGCCGCGCAGGTCGCGACATCGGCAGGCGCAAGCGCCCGGATCGCGCCGCCCGATTCGCTTTTCCGGATTTCGAAGGGGCCGAGCGCGCCGGGCGAAAGCCGCACCGACCGAAGCGAATCAATTCGCGCAAGCGGCGGAAGATGCCTGCGAAGCGCCTCGGAAAAGCGCGCGAGCGCTTCCGCCGGGCCCTCGACCTCGATCGCGACGCCCGCGCCGGTGTTAGCCACCCAGCCGGCAAGGCCTTCTGCGCGCGCAAGCCGGAAGACCGCCGGCCGAAGCCCGACGCCCTGGACGCGCCCGCAGAGTTCCATCCGCAGCCGCTCGAGCGGCTCGCCCGATGCGCGCGAGAGCAGGGCGGGTTTCACGACTCGATGCTCACGCCCTCCAGCACCACGCCCTGCGCGTTCGGGTCGTCGATGTCGTCTGCGACGCGCACGACGAGGTCGGCGCCCTCGGCGATCGTTCCGAGCGCCGAATGTTCGAAGTGCTCGCGCAGGTGCGCGGGCGAAATCTGCGCAAGCGCCCCGATCCGGACACGCACCGCGGCGATTCGCCGCGCGCCCTCGGCGCGCGCAAGGTCCAGCGCCGCGCGCACGAGCGAGTCGGTGAGCGAGGATTCATGCATCGGTCGGCTCCTCCCGCAGGATCTCGCCGGCGATCGCCTCGGCCGCCGGCGCGAGCGCGCGCTCGAGCGCGGGCGAAAGCCCCGTCCCTTCGCCGAAGCGCTCGCCTTCGAGCGCGTAGACCGCAAGCCGCCCGGGCGAGCGGCCGAGGGCGCGGACAAGCGAAAGCGCTTCGAGCAGATCGGTCGCATGGCTCGAGTGGCGCGCCGCGCTCGAACGCAGGCCGCCAGAGTCGGGGTCTACGCGATGGAGCGTCCCGGGCGCAGCGCCCGAAGACGCCGCATCGAGGACGACGACGACCGGCGCGGCGCAGAGCGCCTCCGCGAGCGCCATCGTGTCCTTCGGCTCGAGGACGACGCAACCAGGCAGCCGCGCAGCGAGGCGCAAAGCGAGCGCAGGTCCCGCGCCGTCGTCGCCGCGCCAGTCGTTTCCGAGCGCAAC
>JAOAFL010000045.1 GCA_026416295.1 Burkholderiales bacterium
CTTTTGCGCCGCGCGTGCCGGAGGCGCCGGCGACGTTGGCGATCACCACCGGCTGGCCGAGCTGCTTCTGCAAGAGCGGCGCGAACGGTCGGAAGATGTTGTCGGTGTCGCCGCCCGCCGGCCAGGGCACGATGAGCTTGATCGGGCGATCAGGGTACTGCGCGAGCGCGCAAAGCGGCGCCGCGAGCGCGAGAACGAGCGTCAGGGCGATGCGTGTCATGGTTCCCTCCTCCAAAGGTGCACGCATTCTAGCGACAGCGCGCCCCGGGCGCGAACCGGGGGGCGGCCGCCCCGCGCCGCCCGACGGCGCGGGGCGGCCTGCGCGGCGCTATCCCTTCTGCGAGCGGCGCGCTTCCTCGCGCTTTCGCAGTTCCTTTCTCTGCACCTTGCCGGTGGTCGTCATCGGAAGCGCGTCGATGAACTCGATCTCGCGCGGATACTCGTACGGCGCAAGGCGCCCGCGCACGTGATTCTGGATGTCCTCGACGAGCTGCGCCGAGGGCGTAAAACCCGGCTGCAGCACCACGTACGCCTTGACGATCTGCCCGCGCACCTCGTCCGGCTTTCCGATCACCGCGGCGTTCGCGACCGCCGGATGGCGCACGAGGCAGGACTCGATTTCCGCCGGGCCGATGCGGTAGCCGGCCGACTTGATGACGTCGTCCGAGCGCCCCTGATACCAGAGGTAACCGTCCTCGTCCATGCGGCCCTGATCGCCCGTGAGGCCCCAGTCGCCGAGATACTTGTCGCGCGTCGCCTGCGGGTTCTTCCAGTATTCGAGGAAGTGCACCGGGTCGCGCTCGCCCTGAAAGAACCGGTGCACCGCGATCTCGCCGAGCTCGCCCGGCTTCGCTTCGTTGCCGTTTTCGTCCAGGATCGCGACACGATGCCCGGGGTAGGGCCGGCCGATCGAGCCGGGCTTCACCGGCCAGGCTTCCTGGCAGTTGCCGACGACGTAGTTCATCTCGGTCTGGCCGAACATCTCGTTGACGGTGACGCCGAGCTGCGCCCGCGCCCATTCGATGACGGCCGTGCCGACGGCTTCGCCCGCGCTCATCACCGTGCGCAGCCGCAGGTCGTATTTTTCGCGCGGCGCGGGCACCGCCTTCATCATCAGCTTGAGCGCGGTCGGAAACAGGAACGCGTTGCGCACGCCGTAGCGCTCGATCAGGTCGTACGCGCGCTCCGGATCGAAACGGCCGCGGAAGCCGAGGATCGGCATGCCGAAGTACCACGACGGCAGCAGCGCATCCATCAGTCCCCCCGTCCACGCCCAGTCGGCGGGCGACCAGAAGATGTCGCCGGGGCGCGGGAAGAAGTCGTGCGAGTAGACGAACCCCGGGACGTTGCCGATCAGCACGCGGTGCGGCTTGAGCGCGCCCTTCGGCGGGCCGGTGGTGCCGCTCGTGTAGATGATGAGGCACGGGTCCTCGGCCGCGGTGTCCGCCGGCGCAAAATCGCGGCTCGCCCGCTCGAGCAGCGTCTCCCAGGCGAGCACCCCCGCCTCGCGCGCGCCGCCGACGCCGATCAGGTGCCGCAGGTGCGGCAGCCGGTCCCTCACCGCCCAGACGCTCGCGATCGTCGTCGGCTCGACGATCGCGACCGACGCCTCGGCGTGCGCGAGCCGGTATTCGAGCGCATCGGGGCCGAAGAGGTGGCTGAGCGGCAGCGCGATCGCGCCCATCTGGAAGATCGCGATGTAGGCGATCGCTGTCTCGGGCCGCTGCGGGAGCACGATCGCGACCCGGTCGCCGCGTCCGACGCCGAGCGCCGCGAGCGCGTTCGAGAGACGGTTCGCCCGCTGCTGGATGTCCCAGAAGCTGTAGGCCGCGCTCGCCCCCGATTCGTCCTCCCAGTAGAGCGCAAAGCGCGAGCGGTCCGTCGCCCAGCGGCCGCAGCAGGCGGCGGCGATGTTGAAGCGCTCGGGGACCTCCCAGCGCCAGCTCCGGTAAAGCTCCTCGTAACGGTCGGTCGGCATCGCGACGCGAAGCTTATTTTCCTGCACGGCCTTGCGCCAGCGTAAGCGGCCGGCGCGAGGCCGCGGGCCCGAGGCGCCCGCGGCGGGCGCGGCCGGTTTACCATTGCGCGCGATGCCGCGCGCGCCGCTCCGTTGCCTCCGCGCCCTGCCGCTTCGGCCGCTTCGCCCCGCCCGGGCGGCGCTGCGCTCCCCGGGGGCCGTCCCGGCGCCGTGAAGTTCTGCCCGAGCTGCGGCGCCGCGGTCACGCGGCGCATCCCGCCGGGGGACTCGCTTCCCCGGTTCGTCTGCGACGAGTGCGGCGACATTCACTACCAGAACCCCAAGCTCGTCGTCGGCACGATTCCGGAGTGGGAAGGGCGCGTGCTGCTTTGCCGGCGCGCGATCGAGCCGCGGTACGGCTACTGGACGCTTCCGGCCGGGTTCATGGAGAACGGCGAAAGCGCCGGCGAAGCGGCGCTGCGCGAGACGCTCGAGGAGGCCGGTGCGCGCGCCGAGCTGATCGCCCCCTACAGCATCATCTCGGTGCCGGCGGTGAACCAGGTGCACCTCTTTTACCGCGCGCGGCTGCTCGACCTCGAGTTCCGGCCCGGCGCCGAAAGCCTGGAAGTCGCGCTGCGCGAGGAAAAGGACATTCCTTGGAAGGAGATCGCGTTCCGCACGGTCGGCCTGACGCTTCGGCGCTGGTGCGCCGACCGGGCGCGCGGCGAATTCGGCTTCTTCGCCGAGGACCTGAAGTAGTCCCGGCGCCCTCGGCTAGAATCTGCGCGATGCAGCGCCGCGACTTCTTTCGCCTCTGCGCCGCGTCGGCCGCCGCGGCGGGCATGCCCGCGTTCGCGGTCGCCGGCGCGACCGCGCGGCGCTACGCGCGCGCGCTCCTCGTCGATGCGCGCGGCGAGCCGCTGCGCGCGGCCTCCGTCCCGCCGCGCCGCAATCTGATCTTCCATTACCCTTACACCGCGACGCCGTGCTTCCTGCTCAACCTCGGGCGTCCGGTGCGCGGGAGCGCGCGGCTTCGCACCGCCGACCGGCGCGACTACGAATGGAACGGCGGCGTCGGCCCGCAGCGCTCGATCGTCGCGTATTCGGCGATCTGCGCGCACCAGCTCGCGTACCCGACCCGCGAGATCAGCTTCATCAGCTTCCGCGCCGAGGCGAGCGCGCGCAACCGCCATGCCGACGTGATCCACTGCTGCGCCGAGCACAGCCAGTACGATCCGGCCGAGGGCGCGCGTGTCGTCGCCGGCCCGGCGACGCAGCCGCTCGCGGCGATCCTGCTCGAGCACGAGCCGGCGACCGACGCCTTGTACGCCGTCGGCACGCTCGGCGGCGAGCTGTTCGACGCGTTCTTCGCGAAGTACGCGATGCGCCTTGCGCTCGAAAACGGCGCCGCCGAACGGCGGGAAGTGGCAGGCACCGCGGTGGTGACCGCGCTCGAGCAGTACTGTCGCCAGCAGGTGAAGTGCTGAGGTTTCTCGCGCCGCAGGACCCGTTTCCTCCGGTCGAACGCGCGCTGAAGGATCCGAACGGGCTGCTGTGCGCCGGCGGCGACCTGTCGGTCGAGCGGCTGCTCGCGGCGTATCGGCGCGGGATCTTCCCGTGGTATTCGGACGGCGAGCCGATCCTGTGGTGGTCGCCCGACCCGCGCATGGTGCTTTTCACCGACGAGCTGAAGATTTCGCGCTCGCTCGCGAAGAGCATCCGCAACAAGGGCTACGAGGTGCGCGTGGACACCGCGTTCGACGAGGTGATCGAGGCGTGCGCCGCGCCGCGGCGCGGCGCGCCGGGCACCTGGCTCGTGCCCGAGATGCGGCGCGCCTACCGGCGGCTGCACCGCGCCGGCTACGCGCACTCGTTCGAGACCTGGCGCGACGGCCGGCTGGTCGGCGGGCTCTACGGCGTCGCGATCGGCCGCATGTTCTTCGGCGAATCGATGTTCGCGCGCGCGACCGACGCCTCGAAGGTGGCGCTCGCCGCGCTCGTCGCGCACCTGCGCGCGCGCGGCTTTCCGATGATCGACTGCCAGCAGCGCACGCCGCTGCTCGCCTCGCTCGGTGCGCGCGAGATCCCGCGCGCGGAGTTTTTGCGGCGTCTCCGCGCGTTGGTAAACTACCCCGAACCACCGGCCCGCTGGAGCGATGTCCCGGCTTGACGATCTGCCGCACGCGGTACTGCAGTTCTACGTCACCGCGCCCTACCCCTGCAGCTACCTGCCCGAGCGCATGGCGCGCTCGCAGGTCGCCACCCCGAGCCACCTGATCAACACCGAAATCTACGGGGAACTGGTCAAGGCGGGGTTTCGCCGCAGCGGCATCTTCACCTACCGGCCGCACTGCGACAGCTGCCGGGCGTGCGTGCCGGTGCGCCTGCCGGTCGCCGATTTCCGCCCGAACCGCGCGCAGCGCCGCGCCTGGAAGCAGCATCGCGGGCTCGCCGCGCAGGCGCAGCCGCTCAAGTTCCGCCTGGAGCACTACGCGCTCTACCTGCGCTACCAGTCGCGCAGGCACTCCGGCGGCGGCATGGACAACGACAGCCGCGACCAGTACTCGCACTTCCTGCTCCAGAGCCGGGTGGACACGCGGCTCGTCGAGTTCCGCGACCACGGCCAGCTCGTCATGGTCTCGATCGTCGACTACCTGCCCGACGGGCTCTCCTCGGTGTACACGTTCTTCGATCCCGACCGGCGCGGGACGAGTTTCGGCACCTACAACATCCTGTGGCAGATCGAGGCGTGCCGCGCGCTCGGCCTGCCCTACCTTTACCTCGGCTACTGGATCCGCGAAAGCCCGAAGATGACCTACAAGTCGCGCTTTCGCCCCATCGAGGGCTTCGTCGGCGGCCTCTGGCGCAGACTCGAACCCGACGAGCTCGGCTGAGCGGACGGCGCGATGCTCTATGCGCTCGCGCGTCCGCTACTTTTCGCGCTCGAACCGGAGACCGCGCACGCGCTCGCGCTGGGGCTCGCGGATGCGCCGCTGCGCCTCGGCCTGCTGCGCGTCGTGCGCCCGCCCGAGCGGCCGGTGCTCGCGATGGGACTGCGCTTTCGCAATCCCGTGGGGCTCGCCGCCGGTCTGGACAAGGACGCAGAGCACGTCGATGCGCTCGCCGCGCTCGGATTCGGCTTTCTCGAACTGGGCGGCGTGACGCCCCGGCCGCAGCCCGGCAACCCGAAGCCGCGGCTCTTTCGCATCCCGCAGGCGCGCGCGCTCGTCAACCGGATGGGGCTGAACAGCGCCGGCCTCGACGCCTTCGTCGAGAACCTGCGGCGCGCGCGGCGCGACGTGGTGATCGGCGTCAACATCGGCAAGAACGGCGATACGCCGAACGAGCGCGCCGGCGACGACTACGAACGCTGCCTGGAAGCGCTCTATCCGTACGCCGACTACGTGTCGATCAACGTCTCCTCGCCCAATACGCCCGGCCTGCGCGAACTGCAGTCGCCCGAGGCGCTCGCGGCGCTGCTTGCGCGCCTCGGCGCTTCGCGCGCGCGGCTGCGCGACCGCTACGGCCGCGACGTGAAGCTCGTGCCGAAGATCTCGCCCGACCTCGACGCCGAGGGCGTGCGGGCGGTCGCCGACGTGGTGCGCCGCACCGGCATGGACGGGGTGATCGCGACGAACACCACCGTCTCGCGCGAGGGCGTCGAGGGTCTACCGAACGCGAGCGAGCGAGGAGGCCTTTCGGGCGCGCCGCTACGGCCGCGGGCGCTCGCGGTGCTGCGCGCGCTGGTCGCGCATCTTGCGGGCGAGATTCCGGTGATCGGCGTCGGCGGGATCATGAGCGGGGCGGACGCCGCCGAGCGCTTCGCCGCCGGCGCGACGCTCGTACAGCTCTACACCGGGCTCGTCTATCGCGGGCCGGCGCTCGTCGCCGAATGCGTGCGGGCGTACCCCGGCGAGCGGCCGCGCGCTGTCGCATGAAGCGCCCGCGCGTCGCGCTGATCGACGAGGCGCGCTGCATCGGCTGCGCGCGCTGCCTCGCCGCCTGCCCGGTGGACGCGATCGTCGGCGCCGAGGGGTTCATGCACGTCGTGATCGCGAATTACTGCGTCGGCTGCGAGAAGTGCCTTCCGCCCTGTCCGGTGGACTGTATCGCGATGGTGCCCGCGCCGGCGGGGTATTCCTGGACCGAGGCCGACGCGCGCGCGGCGAAGCTGCGTCATGCGCGCCGCCGCCGCCGCCAGGCCGAGGCCGAGGCGAGGCTGCACACGCCGGATGCAGCGCGCCGGCGCGCGGTGCTCGCCGCCGTGCTCGCGCGCGCGCGGGAAAGGCGCCGGTGAGCCCGGCCAAGCGCCGCGAACTGTTCGCGCGGCTGCGCGCCGCGAACCCCGAGCCGCGCTCGGAGCTCGTCTACCGCACGCCTTTCGAGCTGCTCGTCGCGGTGGTGCTTTCGGCGCAGGCGACCGACCGATCGGTGAACGCCGCGACCGAGCGGCTGTTTCGCGTCGCGAACACGCCGCAGGCGATCGTCGCGCTCGGCGAGGAAAAGCTCGCCGGGTACATCCGCTCGATCGGCCTGTACCGCACCAAGGCGAAGAACATCGTCGCGCTGTCGCGGCTGCTGCTTGAGCGCCACGGCGCCGAGGTGCCGCGCACGCGCGCGGAACTCGAAGCGCTGCCGGGCGTGGGGCGAAAGACCGCGAACGTGGTGCTGAACGTCGCCTTCGGCGAGCCGACGGTGGCGGTGGACACGCACATCTTTCGCGTCGCGAACCGCACCGGTCTCGCGCCCGGCCGCACGCCCGCGGAAGTGGAGCGCTCGCTGCTCGCCGCGACGCCGCCCGAGTTCCTGCGCCACGCGCACCACTGGCTGATCCTGCACGGTCGCTACGTCTGCACCGCGCGCCGGCCGAAATGCCCGCGCTGCCCGATCCGCGACCTGTGCGCCTGGCGCGACAAGACCGCCGATGTTCGAACCTAGCCGGGAACAGGCGCGCGCGTTCTTCTTCGAGACCTGGCGCAAGTACCGCGAGGGCGCGCCGCTCGCGGGTCTGGAGACCGTCGCGCTCCAGGTGATCCTCGCGCACCCCGAGTACCATCGCGTGCTCGAGGATCCGGAGAAATACGCCGCGCGCGAGTACTTTCCCGAGCAGGGGGAAACGAATCCGTTTCTGCACCTCGCGCTGCACCTCGCGCTCGAGGAGCAGCTCTCGATCGATCAGCCGCCGGGCATCGTCGCCTGCGTCGCCCGGCTTGCGCAGCGCGCCGGTTCGCGCCACGAGGCGCTGCACGCGGCGATCGAGTGCCTCGCCGAGACGGTCTGGCGCGCGCAGCGCGCGCGCGCCGCACCCGACGCGGCGGCCTACCTCGAATGCCTCGCGAAGAAGGCTAGCGCTTGACCGCGAGCCCCGACTTCTGGCTCGCGAACCAGGCGGCGAGGTCCTCGATGTCCCGCGTCGACAGGCCGGCGGCGAAGCCCTTCATCACCGGGTTGTCGCGCTTGCCGCTCTTGTAGTCCTTGAGCGCCTTCACCAAGTAGTCGTAGTGCTGGCCCGCGAGGATCGGGTTTTCGGGCGCGGTCGGCTTTGCGCCGTCCAGCCCGTGGCAGGCGGCGCACACCTCGGCCTTCTTTCTGCCCGCCTCGGGGTTGCCGGCCTGCGCCGCGCCGGCGGCCGCCAGCGCCACCGCGACGATCAGCGCGCGCCTCATTTCGCGCCTCCGGCGTAGTACGCGGCGATCTCCGCGATCTCTTTCTCGGAGAGTCCGGCCGCGATGCCGCGCATCGAGGGATGCCGGCGCTGGCCCGACTTGTACGCGGCGAGCGCCGCCGCGAGATAGGCGGCCGACTGTCCGCCGAGCTTCGGCACGTGGTACACCTCCGGGTACGCGGTGCGGTAGCCGGGAATGCCGTGGCAGCCTTCGCACATCGCGATGGTCGTGCGCAGCGACTTCGCCTCGCCCGCGGCGGGCGACTGCGCGAGCGCGGGCGCCGCGGCGCCGAGTGCGGCGAAAACGAGCAGTGTCGGATGGCGCATCGTTGTTGTTCGGTCGTGGCGAGGTTGCGGAAAACCCCGCGATTATAATGCGCTTTTGCCCGAGGACACGCGCGATGCGCTTCACCGGTTCGCCTCATTACGTCGCCACCGAAGACCTGATGCTCGCGGTGAACGCCGCGATCACGCTGCAGCGGCCGCTGCTCGTGAAGGGCGAGCCCGGCACCGGCAAGACGATGCTCGCGGTCGAGGTGGCCAGGGCGCTCGGCCTGCCGCTCCTCGAATGGCACATCAAGTCCACCACCAAGGCGCAGCAGGGCCTGTACGAGTACGACGCGGTGAGCCGCCTGCGCGATTCGCAGCTGGGTGACCCGCGCGTGCACGACATCCACAACTACATCGTGAAGGGGATGCTCTGGCAGGCGTTCGTCTCGGACACGCCGGTCGTGCTCCTCATCGACGAGATCGACAAGGCCGACGTCGAGTTCCCGAACGACCTGCTGCGCGAACTCGACCGCATGGAGTTCTACGTCTACGAGACGCGCGAGCTGGTGAAAGCGAAGCACCGGCCGATCGTGTTCATCACCTCGAACAACGAAAAGGACCTGCCGGACGCGTTTCTGCGCCGCTGCTTCTTTCACTACATCCGCTTCCCGGACAAGGAAACGATGGAGCGCATCGTCGCGGTGCATTTCCCGCAGCTCAAGAAGGCGCTGCTGCGCGAGGCGCTCGAGGTGTTCTTCGAGCTGCGCGAGGTGCCGGGCCTGAAGAAGAAGCCCTCGACCTCGGAGCTGCTCGACTGGCTGAAGCTGCTGCTTGCCGAGGACATCCCGCCCGAGGCGCTGCGCGCAAAGGACCGCAAGACCCTGATCCCGCCGCTGCACGGCGCGCTGCTCAAGAACGAGCAGGACGTGCATCTCTTCGAGCGGCTCGTGTTCATGACGCGGGCGAAGGGCGCCTGAGCGCGGCGCGCGCCGTTCGGCTACGCGGTCTCGCGTGCTGATCGACTTCTTCCTCGCGCTGAAGAGCCACCGGCTCCCGGTCTCGATCAAGGAGTACCTGACGCTTCTTGAGGCGCTCGGCCGCGGCGTGATCGGGCCGTCGGTCGAGTCGTTCTACTACCTCGCGCGCGCGACGCTGGTGAAGGACGAGGCGAACTACGACAAGTTCGACCGGGCGTTTTCCGAGTTCTGGAACGGCATCGAGACGATCCCCGGCATCGAGACGCGGATCCCGCTCGAGTGGCTGCTCAAGCAGGCGGAACTCGTGCTGAGCGAGGAGGAGAAAAGGCAGATCGAGGCGCTCGGCGGCTGGGAAAAGCTGATGGAGACGCTGAAAAAGCGGCTCGAGGAACAGAAGGGCCGGCACCAGGGCGGCGCCAAATGGATCGGCACCGCCGGCACCTCGCCCTTCGGCGCGTACGGCTACAACCCCGAAGGCGTGCGGATCGGCCAAGAGCGCGGCAGGAACCGCAGCGCGGTCAAGGTGTGGGACGCGCGCGAGTACCGCAACCTCGACGATTCGGTGGAACTCGGCACGCGCAACCTCAAGGTCGCGCTGCGCCGGCTGCGCAAGTTCGCGCGCGAGGGGGCGCCCGAGGAGTTCGACCTCGAGGGCACCATTCAGACCACGGCGAAGAAGACCTACCTCGACATCCAGATGCGCCCGGAGCGGCGCAACGCCGTCAAGGTGCTGATGTTCATGGACGTCGGCGGCACGATGGACGAACACGTGCGGATCGCCGAGCAGCTGTTCTCGGCGGCGAAAAGCGAGTTCAAGCGGCTGGAATTCTTCTACTTCCACAACTGCCTGTACGACTTCGTCTGGCGCGACAACCGTCGCCGGCACGCCGAGCGCACCCGCACCTGGGACATCCTGCACCGCTATCCGCACGACTACCGCGTGATCTTCGTCGGCGACGCGACGATGAGCCCGTACGAGATCCTTCAGCCGGGCGGCTCGGTCGAATACTTCAACGAGGAGCCGGGCGCGGTGTGGCTGAAGCGCGTCGTCGACGTCTATCCGAAGTGCGTCTGGCTGAACCCCGAGCCGGAGGAGATCTGGAGCTATCGCCAGTCGATCGGCATCATCCGCGAGCTGATGAAGGGACGCATGTATCCGACGACGATCGCCGGCATCGAGCAGGCGATGAAGGTGCTCGCAAAGTAGTCGGCCGCCGACCTCAGCCGAGCTGACGGCGCGCCCAGTCGAGCACCACCGCGAGCCGCGGCGGAAGCAGTTCCTCGGCCTCCTCGAAGCTCACCCAGCGCCATTCGTGGTGCTCCGCTCGCCCGAGCTCGGGCGAGACCGGAAGCGTCACCTGCTCGGTCGCGGTTTCGGCGAGGTAATAGCGCGCGACCTTGCCGCCGGCGTAGGGCAGCGTGTCCCGGTACGCCTCGCCGAAACGAAACGCCAGATCCTCGAGGCCGGTCTCCTCGGCGCATTCGCGCTTTGCGGCCGCAAGCGGCGTCTCCCCCGGCTCGATCTCTCCCTTCGGAAAGTCCCAGGTGCGGTAGGCGCGCAGAACGAGCAGGCGCACGCCCTGCGGCGTGCGGCGAAAGACGACGGCACCGGCCGAGCGCGGCTCGCTCACGGCGAGCATTGTAGGCCGCGCCGAGCGGGTGCGCCGCGTAGAATCCGCCGCCGTGTCCGAGCCCGCCACCGCGACCGTCGTCGCCGTCTTCGCGCTCGTCTACTGCGGCATGTTCCTCGGCGGGCTGCCGTTCCTGCAGCTCGACCGCACCGGGGTGGCGCTCCTCGGCGCGATCGCGCTCGTCGGCGCAGGCGCGCTCACGCCCGAGGAGGCGGCGCGCGCGGTGCACCTGCCGACGCTGCTCCTGCTCTTTTCGTTCATGGTGCTTTCGGCGCAGATGCGCCTGGGCGGCTTCTACGGCTGGACGACGCGCCGGATCGCCGCGCTGCCGGTCGGGCCGGCGGCGCTTCTTGCCGCGGTGATCGGCGTCTGCGGCGCGCTGTCGGCGGTGTTCAGCAACGACGTGGTGTGCCTTGCGGTCGCGCCGGTGCTCGTCGAAGGCTGCCGGCGCCGCGGGCTGGAACCGCTACCCTTTCTCCTCGGTCTCGCCTGCGCGGCGAACGTCGGCTCGGCGGCGACCCTGATCGGCAACCCGCAGAACATGCTGATCGGGCAGGTGCTCGCGCTGGATTTCGGGGCGTACCTGCGCACCGCCGCGGTGCCGGTGCTCGCGGGGCTTGCGGCGACCTGGGCGGTGATCGCCTGGCAATGGCGCGCCCGGTGGCGGGCGGCGGGCGCGACGCCGCTCGCGCCCGAACGGCGCGACGAGGAGCCGGCGCTCGATCGCTGGCAAAGCGCGAAGGGCCTGGCGATCGCGGCGGCGCTGCTCGCGGCGTTTCTGCTTTCCGACTGGCCGCGCGAAGTCGCCGCGCTCGTCGGCGCGGGGTTGCTGCTCATGAGCCGCAGGCTCCATTCGACCAAGATGCTCGGCCTGGTCGACTGGGAGCTGCTCGTTCTCTTCATCGGCCTGTTCGTCGTCAACCACGCGCTCGAGCGAACGGGTCTTGCGGCGGCGGCGATCGCGCGCCTTGCCGAGCTGGGTGTGCCGCTTGCAGAGCCCGCGCCGCTCTTTCTCGCGACGCTTGTCCTTTCGAACGCGGTCTCGAACGTCCCGGCGGTGATGCTGCTGCTTCCGGCGGCGACCGAGCCCTTTTCGGGTCCGCTGCTTGCGCTGGTGAGTACGTTCGCGGGCA
Source organism: Burkholderiales bacterium (assembly GCA_026416295.1). GTDB lineage: Bacteria > Pseudomonadota > Gammaproteobacteria > Burkholderiales > SG8-39 > RBG-16-66-20. Next base: position 11,634 of record JAOAFL010000045.1, read on the forward strand.
ATCTGCTGATCGTCGGCTCGATCGCGAACATGATCGTCGCCGCGGCCGCCGTGCGGCACGGCGTGCGCTTCGACTGGCGAAGCCACGCTCGCGTCGGCGTGCCGGTGACCGCGGCGACGCTGGCGATCACCGCGCTCTGGTTCCGGCTGGGCGGGTAGCGCCCCGCCCGGCTACACTGCCCGCCGATGCGCGCCCCCTCCCTTCTTGCGTCGCTGCGGCTGTCCTACCTGCCGCCGCTCATGGTCTATCTCGCCGCCGGCATTCAGGGTCTCACCGGCATCGTCGGCACATTCTTCGTCAAGGAATACCTCGACCTTTCGGCCGAATTCCTCGCGGCGCTCGGCTTCTGGGCGGTGATGCCCTGGACGGTCAAGATGGTGGTCGGCCACCTGGTCGACCTCGCATGGCGCTGGAAGGATGCGCTCGTATTCTTCGGCGCGGGGCTGCTTGCCGCGAGCATCGCGATCATGATCGGGCTGCTCGCCGATCCGGCGGCGATGCGCGCGGTGATGCCGGCCGAGCACTGGTACGTGCTCGCGGCGCTGCTTGCGCCCGTCGGCTACATGATCCAGGACGTGGTCGCCGACGCGATGACGGTCGAAGCGGTGCCGCGGCGCGAAGCCGACGGGCGCGAGATCCCGCCCGAGGCGCGGCGCGCGATGCAGGTGACGATGCAGACGCTCGGGCGCGTCGCGATCATCGGCGGTCTGGTGCTCGTCTCGGCGGCGAACGTCTACCTGATGGCCGGGGTGCATGCGCTTCCCGAGCGCGAAAGGATCGCCGCTTACCTGCGCGTCTACAAATGGGCGCTCGCGATCCCGGTGGTGTCGGTCTCCGGGGTGCTCCTTGCGCGCTTCCTGCGCTCGCGGCACCCCCACCGGTACCTCGAAGTGCCCGAGCCGCCGCCGGTCAACGGGTGGATGCTCGCAGGCGGCGCGGCGTTCACCGCCGTCTCGGTCGGACTGGGACTTGCGCGCTTTCGCTACGCCGAGGAACTCGTCTTCGGCGCCTCGATGGCGATCGTCCTCGCACTGATCTGGCGGCTCGTGCGCGAGCTGGACGCCGAGGCGCGCGCGACGCTCGTCGGCACCGCGGCGGTGATCTGGGTGTTCCGCGCGATCCCCGGCCCGGGCGCGGGCGCCACCTGGTGGATGATCGACGTGCTCGGCTTCGACCAGCAGTTCCTCGCCAAGCTCTCGCTTCTCGGCTCGAGCCTCACGCTCGCTGGCCTGTTCGCCTTCCGCCGCTTCATGGCCGAGCGCTCGATCTACCACGTGGTCGCGGTCCTGAGCGTCGCCGGCGCGGTGCTCGCGCTCCCGCAGATCGGGATGTACTACGGGCTGCACGAGTGGACCGCCGCGCGCACGGGCGGCGTGGTGGATGCGCGCTTCATCGCGCTCATCGACACCGCGATCGAATCGCCGCTCGGTCAGATCGCGATGGTGCCGATGCTCGCCTGGATCGCGAATTCGGCACCGTCGAACCTCAAGGCGACGTACTTCGCGGTCATGGCCTCTTTCACGAACCTCGCGCTCTCGGCCTCGCAACTCGGCACCAAATACCTCAACCGGATCTTCACCGTGACGCGCGAAGTGAAGGACCCGGCGACCGGCGCCGTCAAGGTGCCCGCCGACTACAGCGAACTGGGGCTACTTTTCATCACCGTCACCGCCATCGGCCTCGTCGCCCCGCTCGCCGCGATCGCGATCGCGCGCGCAGCGCGCATGAAAAGCGCCTAGCGCGGGCTCAGCCCGCGCCGCAGCGGGAGATCGTCGCGAGCCAGCCGGCGACTTCGGCGATCATGCGCTCGGTCGCACGGGCGAACGCGGCGGCGCCGGCGGCCGCGTCGGCGCCTGCGCCCGGCTCGACCACGCGAAAGCCGCGCGCGGCGTCGCCCGCCGCGGCGCGCACGGAGAGCCGCACTTCGCTTTCCCGGGGCGCGGTGAACACCTGCGTGAATTCGTAGAGTTCGAGCGCCAGTGCGCACGGCGCGCCGCGGTTCGCCGGCAGCGCCCGAATGAACTTGCGGCGTACGAGTTCCGCCGGCGGCGCAGCCCAGCGGCTGTGCGCGAACGCGGCGAGTTCGGCGCCGTCGCGGTACGCGAGCCGGTAATGCATCTCGAGCCCGTCGAAGGGCATCGCCGCGCGCACCGCGACCGCGCGCAGCGCGGGCAACGTCGCCGCCGGCGCAGCGTCGCCGAGGTCGTACTGGCGCGGCGCAGGACGGTCGCCGCCCGGCGCGGCACAGCCGGCAAGCAGCGCCCCAACGAGGAGCGCGCGAGCGCGCCTCACGGCACGAACCCGGGTTCGCCGGGGCCCGGGCGCGGCGGTCGGCGGCCCCAGACGAGGCTCGCCGGCTCGCGCTCGAGGTCGGAGGCGAGCCGCGCGATGCGCTCGGCGCTGCGCTCGGCGCTTTCGGCGAGCGCGTTCACGCGCGGCAGCGTCTCCTCGCGCAGCGCCGCGGCGCCCGCCTGCGCCTCGGCGGCGAGCCGCCCGACGCGCGCGACGAGTTCGCGCGATTCGGCCGCGAGGGCGCGTACCTCGCGCGCGAGATCCGGTAGCGCCGCCGCCGCCTCGCCGAGCCGCTCGAGCGTCTCGCGCGCAAGGCGCCGGTTGTCCTCGGCGAGCCAGGCCTGAAGCCGCGCGTCGGTGCGCTCGATCGCGCCCGGCAGGCGCGCTGCGCCCGCCTCCAGCTGCGCCGCGGTGCGCTCGAGCGAGGCGAGCGTCGCGCCGAGCCGGCGGCGGTTTTCCTCGTCGAGCAGGGCCTTCAGCGCGGCGACGAGCTCGCGCGTCTCGCGCAGCGTGCCTTCGGCGCCGTCGGCGAGCCTGTCGAAGAGCGACGGGCGCAGCGCGAGCTCGGCGATGCCGTCGGCGCCGCGCACGGGCGGCGAGGGATCGGCACCGTCGTCGAGCAAGTGCACGTACGCGATCCCGGTGATGCCTTCCATGCCCAGTTGCGCCCAGGTGCCGCGCGTGACCGGAATGCCGTCGTTCACCTCGATGGTGATCAGAATGCGCCGCGGGTCCTTCGGATCGAGCGCGATCGCGGCGACGCGCCCCGCGGGCATGCCGCGGTAGCGCACCTGGGCCTCCGGATTGAGCCCGGAGACCGGCACCGTCGCGACGACCCGGTACACGGTGCGCGCGACCGGCTCCTTCGTGAGCCAGCGCGCCCAGAACGCGATCGCGAACGCGAGCCCGAGAACGAACACTCCGGTGACGAGCGCGTAGGCGCGGCTCTCCATGCGTGCGGACTCAGCCGGGTTCGAGCGCCCGGCGTCCCCTTTCCCCCCCGAAGAAGTTGCGTATGAACCGGTGGTCCATCGCCCGCACCGCCGCGAGCGTGTCGAAGGCGATTATATGCTGGTCGGCGAGCACGGCAACGCGGTCGGTGAGCTCGTAGAGCGTGTCGAGGTCGTGCGTCACCATCAGCACCGCGAAGCGGTTCTCCTCGCGCAGCCGCTTGATCAGCGCGACGAAGCGCTCGGAGCGGTCCGGGTCGAGCCCGGCGGTGGGCTCGTCCAGCACGAGCAGCTCGGGCGAGAGCGCGAGCGCGCGCGCGAGCGAGACGCGCTTCACCATCCCGCCCGAGAGGTTCGCCGGCAGGAGCTGCGCGTGCCGCGGCTCCAGTTCCACCTGCGCGAGCTTCGCGTGCACGATCGCGCGGATCTGCGCCTCGGTCAGGCCGCCGCGCTCGCGCAAGGGAAAGGCGATGTTGTCGAACACCGTGAGCGCCGAATAGAGCGCGCCGTTCTGGAACAGCACGCCGATCCGGCGGCGCGCGTCGCGCACCTTCTTGCGGCTCGGATCGTCCCACGAGACGCCGAAGACGCGCACCGTGCCCGCCGCCGGGCGCTTGAGCCCGAGGATGACGCGCAGCAGCTGCGTCTTGCCGCTGCCCGAGCCGCCGACGAGCGACACCACCTCGTCGCGCCGCATGCGGAAGTCGAGCCCGCGGTGCAGCACCGTCGTGCCCACCTTGTTCACGAGCCCTTCGATCTCGACGACGTACTCAGCCGACATCGCGCAGCAGCACCGCGAACGCGGCATCGAGCACGATCACGCAGGTGATCGCGGCGACCACCGAGCGCGTGACACCGACGGCGAGGCTGTCGGTGTTCGGCAGCACGCGCAGGCCGTAATGGCAGGCGACGAACGCGACCGCGAAACCGAACGCCGCCGACTTGCCGATCCCGATCCAGAAGTTCACCGCGTCGACCGCGCGCGGCAGCGCCTCGAGGAACGCCGCCGGCGCGATGTCGAGCGTCGCGTGCGCGACCAGCATCGCCCCCGCGAGCGCGGCCAGATCGGTGCAGAAGGCGACGAGCGGCAGCGCGAGCGCGAGCGCGACGACCCTCGGCAGCACCAGCCGCGCGGTCACCGGAATGCCCATCACCGCGAGCGCGTCCACTTCCTCGGTGACGCGCATCACGCCCAGTTGCGCGGTGAGCGCCGAGCCGCTGCGCCCGGCGGCGATGATCGAGGCGAGCATCGGCCCGAGTTCGCGCAGCACGCCGACGCCGACGATGTTGATCACCAGCAGATCGGCGCCGAAACGGCGCAGCTGCAGCGCCGAAAGGTAGGTGAGCACGACGCCGACCAGGAACCCGACGAGCATCGTCACCGGCAGCGCGGTGACGCCGGCGCGGTAGACGCCGGCGGAGAACTCGCGCCAAGGGATGTCGCGCGGCCGGCGCGCGAGCGCCGCCGCGTCCACGACGAGCGTGCCGAGCAGCGCGACCGCGTCGCGCAAGTGCGCAAAGAACGCCCACACCCCGCGGCCGAGCGCTTCGAGCGGCCTCAGCGGGTCGAAGCGCTGCGGCGCGGCCGGAACGAGCATGCCCTCGCTCACCTGGCGCAGCATCTCGGCGTGACGCGGGGCGACCTCGACGCGCGCCGCGCCCGCGAGCGCCTGCGCGAGCCACACCGCGCCGGCGTCGTCGAGCTCGAGCACGCCGCGCAGGTCCCAGGCGACTTGCGCCGCCGGCGTGCCGCGCAGCTCAGTGAGCGCGCGCGCGATCGCGCGCTCGCGACCCTTCAGCCCGGCGAAGGTCCAGCGGCCGCTCGCGCGCACGCGCACCGGCACCGGCTCGTGCGGCAGGCGTTCGACGCTGAGGCTCGCGAAAGTGTCCGGCATCGTGCCCGATCCTAGCAACGCCGCCGGCGCCGGCCGCCCCGTCAGCCGGCGGCGTGCGCCCGCCGCGACGCCAGGCGCTCGAAGTCGACCGCCGACAGCGGCTCGCCGGCGAGGTGCCCCTGCCACTCGTTGCAGCCGAGCGCGCGCAGGCGCTCGAGCTGCGCCTCGGTCTCGACGCCCTCGGCGACGAGGTCCAGGCGCAGCGCGCGCGCCATCGCCGCGATCGCCGCGACGATCGCGGCGTCGTCGGCGTTGCGCGCGATCTCGCGCGTGAACGCGCGGTCGATCTTCAGCTTGTTCACCGGCAGGCGGCGCAGGTACGCGAGGCTCGAGTAGCCGGTACCGAAATCGTCGATCGCCACGCGCACGCCGAGTTCGCCCACGCGCCGCAGCGTCTCGACGTTGCGCTCGAGCTCGGCCACGAGCACCCGCTCGGTCACTTCCAGCTCGAGGCAGTGTCCGGGCACGCCGTGCTGCGCGAGCGCGGCGGCGAGCCGTTCGACGAACGCCTCGCCCTGCGCGAGCTCGGCCGCCGAGACGTTGAGGGCGAACCAGAGCTCCGGCGCGAGCCTGCGCCGCCAGGCCCCGATCTGCGCGAGCGCGCGCGCGAGCGCCCATTCGCCGAGCGCGCGGATGAGCCCGGTCTCCTCGGCGACCGCGACGAAGCGCTCGGGCGCGACGTACCCCTCGCGCGGACGGCGCCAGCGCGCGAGCGCCTCGGCGCCGACGAGCGTCCCCGGCGCGCCGGCGCGCATCACCGGCTGCCAGTACAGGTCCAGCTCGCCGCGCGCGAGCGCCTCGCGCAGTTCGTTCTCGAGGGCGAGTCGCTCGGCCGCACGCGCGTCGAGCTCCGGCGAAAAGAACCGGAACCCGCCGCGCGCGGTACGCTTCGCGTGGTGCATCGCGGCGTGGGCGTTCTTCAGCAGCTGCGCGAAGTCGCGGCCGTCTTCGGGATACACCGCGATGCCGATGCTCGCCGAGACGCCGAGCGTGCGGCCCTCGACGGTGAACGGCCGCGCGAGGATCGCGAGAATGCGCTGCGCGACCGTCGCCGCGCCCGCTCCCTCCCCCGGGCGGTTCCAGAGCAGCACGAACTCGTCGCCGCCCGCGCGCGCGAGCGTGTCCTCGCGCCGCAGCGTCCCCGAGAGCCGTTCCGCGACCGCGCGCAGCAGCGCATCTCCTGCGGCGTGCCCGAGCGAATCGTTGACGAGCTGGAAGCGGTCCAGATCGACGACGAGCAGCGCAACGCGCGCCCGCTCGCGCGCCGCCGCGCCGAGCGCCTGCGCCGCGCGCTCGGCGAGCAGGCGACGGTTCGGTAGCCCGGTGAGCGCATCGCGCGTGGCGAGGTACTCGATGCGCTCTTCGGCGAGCCTGCGGTCGCTCACGTCGGCGGCGGTGCCGCGGTAGCCGGCGAGCCGGCCTGCGGCGTCGAACACCGGCACGCCGTTCAGCGACAGCCACAGCGGCCGGCCGGCCTTGGTGAGCGCGCGCATCTCGACCCCGCGAAACGGCGCCGGATGCGCCAGCCGCTCGGCGAACCAGCGCTCGCGGCTGCGCGCCTCGGGAAGCGGCATGAAGTCCGCCGCACGGCGCCCGAGCATCTCGTGGCGCAGGTAGCCGAAGAGCGCCTCGACGCGCGACGAGAGGTACGTGTAGCGCCACTCGCGGTCGGTCTCCCAGACGTACTCGCCCGAGGCTTCGACCACGTCGCGAAAGCGCCGCTCGCGCTCGGCGAGCGCGAGCCGCGCGGCGCGCGCCTCGGTCACGTCGCGCAGCACCGTCTGGATGACGAGCCGCCCGCGCTCGAGGAACGAGACCGCGGCGATTTCGGCGACCGCCTCGCCCCCGTCGGCACGGCGCAACCGGCGCTCTTCGAACCCCACCTTGCCGGGGCCGGCGGCGAGGTAGTCGCGCCGCTCGCAGTAGCGCGCGCGCGCCTGCGGGTGCACGAACGACTCGAACCGCTCGCCGAGCAACGCCTCGGGCGAGGCGACGCCGAGCAGCCGCGCCGCCGCGGGATTGGCGTACTCGATCACGCCGCCGCAGGTGACGATCACGCCGTCGGGCGCGAGTTCGACGAGCGCGCGGTAGCGCGCCTCGGCGTCGGCGAGCGCCTGCTCGGCGCGCTTGCGGGCCGTGATGTCGAGGTGCGTGCCGCTCATGCGCAGCGCGCGCCCGCTCGCTGCGTCGCGCCCGGTGACTTTCGCCCGCGCAAGCAGCCACACCCACTCGCCCGAGGGCGCGCGCATGCGGAACTCGGCGGCGAACTCCGCGCGCTCGCCCTTCAGCGCCGCGAGCGCGGCCGAGCGCACCGCGGGCAGGTCTTCCGGGTGGATCATCGCGAGCACCTGCGCGATCGGCAGCATACGCGCCGTCCCGCCGAGCAGCGCCGGGGCGGCACTGCCGCCGACGTGCACCCGGCCGCCGGCGACGTCGTAATCCCAGAGGATCGCGCCCGATCCCTCGAGCGCGAGTTCCAGCCGCTCTTTCGCCTCGCGCAGCGCGGATTCGGCGCGGCGCCGCTCGGTGACGTCGCGCCCGACGCCGCGGTAGCCGAGCAGACGCCCGGCGGCGTCGTGCCGCGGCCGCCCGAGCACGGTGTGAACGCGCGGCCCGCCCGGCGCGGACCGGTTGACCAGCTCGAAATCGAAAAGCGGCAGGCGCGCATCGACGCCCTGCAGGCGCTCGAGGTGGGCGACGAGCGCGCGCGGCGAGACTTCCAGCCCGGGGATTTCCCAGAACCGCCTGCCGTGCACCGCGGCGCCGCCGAACAGCGCCTCGGTCGCCGCCCCGCCGCTCAGCCACGAGATGCGGTAGTCGGCGTCGGTTTCCCAGAACCAGTCGGCCGAGAGCGCCGTCAAGTGGCGAAAGCGCGCTTCCGAGTCTTCGAGCGCCGCGCGCGCGCGGCGCGCGCGCGCGCGCAGCGCCGCCCAGGTGCCGCCGAGCGAGGCGGCGGCGCCGAGCAGCGCGAGCGCTTCGGCGAACGGGCCGAGCGCCACGCGCTCAACCGCCCGCCGAGGGCTCGCCGACCGGTGGCGCCACCTGCAGCACTTCGTCCATCGTCGTGAGGCCCGCGGCGACCTTCATCGCCCCGCTGATGCGCAGCGGCCGCATCCCCTCCTTGTAGGCGCGCTCGCGCAGGCGCGCGAGATCGGCGCCGGCGCCGACCAGTTCGCGGATCCCCGGTGTGCAGAGCAGCGTCTCGTATATGCCGATGCGACCGAGAAAGCCGGTCATGCGGCACTCGAGGCAGCCGACCGCCTTGTAGATCGTCGCCGGGCGGTTCGCCTTCCAGGGCGCGACCAGCGCGTCCCATTTCGCCTGATCCTCGGCGCGGTGCAGCTCGATGCGCTGCTTGCAGTGCGGGCAGAGCGTGCGCACCAGCCGCTGGGCCATCACGCCGTTCAGCGTCGCGTTGACGAGATAGGGCGCGATGCCGAGCTCTAGCAGCCGCGTGATCGCGCTCGGCGCGTCGTTCGTGTGCAGCGTCGAGAGCACGAGGTGCCCGGTGAGCGCCGCCTGCACCGCCATCTCGGCGGTCTCCAGGTCGCGGATCTCGCCCACCATGATGATGTCGGGATCCTGACGCATGAGCGCGCGCAGCCCCTCGGCGAAACCGAGGTCGATCTGCGGCTGCACCTGCATCTGGTTGAACGCCGGCTCGATCATCTCGATCGGGTCCTCGACGGTGCAGACGTTCACCTCCGGCGTCGCGAGCGTCTTCAGCGTCGAGTAGAGCGTGGTCGTCTTTCCCGAGCCGGTCGGGCCGGTGACGAGCACGATGCCGTGCGGGCGCTCGGTCATCTCCTTCCAGCGGCGCCGGTCGTCGTCCGAGAACCCGAGCTCGGACAGATCGCGCACGAGCACCTCGGGGTCGAAGATGCGCATCACGAGCTTTTCGCCGAACGCGGTGGGAAGCGTCGAGAGGCGCAGCTCGACCTCCTGGCCGTCGAGCGTGCGCGTCTTGATGCGTCCGTCCTGCGGGCGGCGCTTCTCGACCACGTCCATGCGCCCGAGGATCTTGATGCGGCTCGTCATCGCCGCGAGCACCGGCGCCGGGATCTGGTAGACCTGGTGCAGCACGCCGTCGATGCGAAAGCGCACCACCCCGACCTCGCGCCGCGGCTCGATGTGGATGTCGCTCGCGCGCTGCTCGAACGCGTACGTCCAGAGCCAGTCGACGATCCGCACCACGTGCGCGTCGTTCGCGTCGAGCTGCCGGTTCGCGGCACCGAGCTCGACCAGCTGCTCGAAGTTGGACAGCCCCGAGACGCCGGCCTGCCCTCTGGCGGCGCTCTTGACCGATTTGGCGAGGTTGTAGAACTCGACCTGGTAGCGCTCGATGTCGGCCGGGTTGGCGATCACGCGCCGGATGCCGAGCTTGAGGATCGCGGCGAGTTCCCGCTCCCACTCGCGCACGAACGGCTCGGCGGTCGCGATCGTCACCTCTTTCGGGCCCACCGCCACCGGCAGGATGCGAAAGCGCGTCGCGTAGGCCGAAGACATCACCTCGGTGACGGTGGCGAGGTTGACCTTGAGCGGATCGATGTGCAGGTACTCCATGCCGACGCGCCGGGCGAGCCATTCGGTGAGCGGCTCGAGCGCGAGCAGCCGGTGCGGCGGCTTCGCGCTCTTCCACTTCTGCTCGGCGACGATCTGAAGCGGGTGGAGACTCCCGCGGTAGTAACGGCGCTCCTTTTTCAGCCGCTCGGCGGCAGCCGGCTCGACCAGGCCGTCGGCGACCAGCCAGTCGAGCACCTCGGCGAGCGCGAGGCGCCGGTCGGGCCCGGCGGCGGCGTCCCTCGCGGCGGCGGTCGGCGTGGGCTCCAGAGCGGCCATGTCGGCGACGATTATGCCCCCGCTACAATGCGCGCGCACCAGGCGCTTTCCGACCGTGACCGCACCCGCCCGCCGCAGCCTCGCCGCCGACGCGACCGCGCGCGAGGTCTGGGCCTGGACGATGTACGACTTCGCGAACTCCGGGTACACGACGGTGGTGATCACCGCCGTGTTCAACGCGTACTTCGTCTCGGTGGTCGCGCAAGGGGCGCCGTGGGCGACCTTCGCCTGGACGGCGGCGCTGTCGGTCTCGTACGCGGCGATTCTGCTCGCCGGACCGGTGCTCGGCGCCTGGGCCGACGAGCACGCGGCGAAGAAGCGGCTGCTCGCCTGGACCACCGCCGGGTGCGTGCTCTTCACCGCCGCGCTCGCGTTCGCCGCCCCGGGCGCGGTCGCGCTCGCGATCGCGCTGGTCGTCCTCTCGAACTTCTTCTTCGGCATCGGCGAGAACCTGATCGCGGCCTTCCTTCCCGAGCTCGCCGACGAGCGGGCGATGGGGCGCGTCTCGGGCTGGGGCTGGTCGTTCGGCTACCTCGGCGGGCTCGTCTCGCTCGGGGCCGCGCTCGCCTGGATCACCTGGGCGAGCGGACAAGGACAGACCGCGGCCGAGTTCGTGCCCGCCGTCATGGTGCTCACGGCGGCGATCTTCGCAGCCGCCTCCGCGCCCACGTTTCTCCTTCTCAAGGAGCGCGCGACGCCGCAGCCCGCGGCCGGCAGCGCCTGGGCGCGCGTGCGCCGCACGCTGCGCGAAGCCGGGCGGTTTCGCGACCTGCGCCAGTTCCTCGTCTGCATCCTCTTCTACCAGGCGGGCATCAGCGCGGTGATCTCGCTCGCGGCGATCTACGCCGAGCAGGCGATGCGGTTCACCACGCAGCAGACGATCGTGCTCATCCTGGTGGTGAACGTCACCGCCGCGCTCGGCGCGTTCGGCTTCGGCTACCTGCAGGACGCGATCGGGCACGTGCGCGCGATGCGCCTTGTGCTCGCCGGCTGGATCGCGATGATCTTCCTCGCCTGGTCGGCCGACGACGTGCCCACTTTCTGGGCGGCGGCGAACCTCGCGGGTCTGTGCATGGGCGCGGCGCAGGCCGCCGGCCGCGCGATCGTCGGCTACCTCGCGCCGCCGGCGCGTCTTGCGGAGTTCTTCGGGCTGTGGGGCCTTGCGGTGAAGGCGGCTTCCATCTTCGGGCCGATCACCTACGGCGTCACCACCCTCGTGCTGCCGGGCGATCATCGCGCCGGTATCCTCGCCGTCGGCGTCTATTTCGTGATCGGCATCGCGCTGCTCGCCGGGCTCGATGTCGAGCGCGGCCGGAGGGCGGCGCTCGCGGCGTGAGCGCGGCGAGCGCCCATCGATCCGAGCGCGGACGCCGCCCCCGGCTGCGCTATCATCGGCGCCCCGAGAAAACCCGAACGGAGAAACCCCATGACGATCAAGGTCGGCGACCGTCTGCCGGACGGTGTGCTTTCCGAATCCACCGAATTCGACTCGGCGACCCAGTGCGCGATGCCGCCGAAAGAGGTGAAGGTGTCGGAGGCGGTGAAAGGCAAGCGCATCGTGATCTTCGGCTTGCCCGGCGCCTACACGCCGACGTGCTCGGCGAAGCACGTGCCGTCCTACCGCGACAACCTCGACAAGCTGAAGGCGAAGGGCGTGGACGAGGTCTGGTGCGTCGCGGTGAACGACGGCTTCGTCATGGCGCACTGGGGTCGCGACGAAAAAGCGCTCGGCAAGATCCGTTTCCTCGGCGACGGCAGCGGCACCTGGACCAAGGCGCTCGGGCTGGAGCTCGACCTCAGCGCGCGCGGTATGGGGCTGCGCATGCAGCGGTTCTCGATGCTGGTCGAGGACGGCGTGGTGAAGAAGCTGAACGTCGAGGCGCCGGGCAAGTTCGAGGTCTCGGGCGCCGAGACGATGCTCGCGCAGCTCTGAGCGACACAACTCGTTACACAGCGTTACCGCGGCCCGGTGCGCGGCGCGCTAGCGTGCATGCTCGACGCTTTCTCTTTTGCCACGAAAGGAGCATGCACATGAAGCGAGTTCTTCCCGTCCTCGGTGCGGCGGCGGTGCTTGCCGCCTCCGCGGTCGTCTCGGCGCAGCCGCCCGCGGGCGGCGAGGCGAAGGGGCCGGGCTACCGCCACGGCATGCGCGAGCACGCGCGCGCGGCGCACGACGCCTGCCGGGACGCGCCCGATCGCGGCGCCTGCGTGCGCGAGCGCATGTGCGCGCAGGCGGCCGATCCGGCCCGTTGCCGCGCCGAGGCCGCAGAGCGCCACAAGCGCTTGATCGCGCGCATGGAAGCGCGCCAGGCGATGCACGAGGCCTGCACCGGCAAGCGCGGCGAGGCGCTGCTCGCCTGCCTCGGCGAGCAGCGCCGGGGCCCGCGCAGGGAGCCGCAACAATAGTCACCGTCCACCCCGAGTTCGTCTCCGGCGCGCGCGCGAGCGTGCCGCTCCTTCTCGGGGTGGCGCCCTTCGGGCTGGTCACCGGCGTCGCGATGGCCGCGGCGGGCATTCCGGCGCTCGCCGCGATCGCGATGTCGGTGCTCGTCTTCGCCGGCGCGTCCATGCTCGCCGCGGCGCAGCTTCTCGCGGCGCACGCGCCGGTCGCGGTGATCGTCGCGACCGCCTTTGTCGTCAACCTGCGGTTTGCGATGTACAGCGCCTCGATGCGCGCGCATTTCGCGCATCTGCCCCTTGCGCAGCGCGCGCTCGTCGCGCTGCTGCTCGCCGACAATCCGTACGCGCTCAGCGCGAGCCGCTTCGCGCGCCACCCCGATCGGCCCGGCAAGCTCGCCTACTACCTCGGCGTGTCGTTGCCGGTCTGGCTCGTCTGGCAGGCGACGGTCGCCGTCGGCGTTCTCGCCGGCGCGCGCCTGCCGGCGGCCTGGAAACTGGAGTTCGCCGCGCCCCTCGCGTTCATCGCGATTTCGGTCCCCTTGCTCTCCGCCAGCCCGATGCTCGCGGCGGCGCTCGTTGCCGGCGCGGTCGCGGTGCTCGCCCACGGCCTTCCGCTGCGGCTCGGTCTGCTGACGGCCGCCGCCGCCGGGATCGGCGCCGGGCTGCTCGTCGAATCGCTCGGCGCCAGGCGGCGCGCATGAGCGGCGGCGCGATCTCCGCGTTCGCGCTATGGGCGGCGATCGCCGGCATGGCCGCCGTCACGCAGGCGCTGCGCGCCTCGTTCCTGCTCCTGCCGCCGGGCGTGCGCCTGCCCGAGCCGTTGCGGCGGGCGCTGCGCTACGTGCCGCCGGCGGTACTCACCGCGCTGTGGGCGCCGGAACTCCTCGTCGTCGACGGCGGTCTGTCGGTGACGTACGACCCCGCGCGCCTTGCCGCCGGTCTGGTCGCGATCGCCGTCGCCTGGCGCCTGCAGCTTCCGTTCGCGACGATCGTGATCGGGCTGGTCGCGCTGCATTTCGCCGAATGGCTGCTCGACCGATTCTGATCCGCGCCGCCCTGTGGCTGCTCGCGGCGCTCGCGCCGTTCGCGCTCGCCGCCGATGGCCTCCCCCGGAAGGTCGCCGCGATCGAAGGCGTCACCGAGTACCGGCTGGAAAACGGACTGCGCCTGCTCACGGTGCCGGACGCGTCGGCGAGCACCGTCACCGTGCACGTCACCTACCTCGTCGGCTCGCGCCACGAGGGCTACGGCGAAAAGGGCATGGCGCACCTGCTCGAGCATCTGCTCTTCAAGGGCTCGAAGAATTACCCCGACATCAAGGCGGCGCTGGTCGCGCGCGGGGCGCGCTACAACGGCACCACGTCGAACGACCGCACGACCTACTTCGAGACGCTGCCGGCAAGCGAGGACAACCTCGACTGGGCGCTCGCGATGGAAGCCGATCGCATGGTGAACGCGCTGCTGCGCGAAGAGGACCTCGCGAGCGAAATGACCGTCGTGCGCAACGAATTCGAGATGGGCGAGAACAACCCGCAGGCGGTGCTGCTGCAGCGCATGCAGCGGCTCGCGTTCTCGGTGCACAACTACGGTCATCCGGTGATCGGCTACCGTTCCGACATCGAATCGGTGCCGATCGAGCGCCTGCGCGCGTTCTACCGCACGTGGTACCGGCCGGACAACGCGCTGCTCATCGTCGCGGGACGATTCGACGAGGCGCGCGCGCTCGCGCTCGTCGCGCGCCATTTCGGCCGCATCGCGCGGCCGGCGCAGCCCCTGCCGCGCCTCTACAGCGACGAGCCGGTTCAGGACGGCGAGCGCGAGGTGACGCTGCGCCGCGCCGGCGACGTGCCGCTCGTCGCCGCGCTCTACCGGATTCCGGCGGCCGCGCACCCGGATTACGCCGCGGTCGACGTGCTGGTCGAGGTGCTCGGCGCCCAGGCGAGCGGACGGTTGCACCGCGCGCTCGTCCAGAAAGGGCTCGCGAGCAGCGCCTGGGGGTACGAGCGCATGATGCACGACCCCGGGATCGCGGTGTTCGGCGCGACGCTCGCGCGCGAGGCGCCGCTCGCGCCGGCGCGCGAAGCGCTCCTTGCGACGGTCGAAGGGGCCGCGGCCGACCCGATCCGGGACGACGAAGTCGAGCGTGCGCGCACGAGCCTGCTCGCCTCCCTCGAAAAGGTGTTGCTCGACAGCGGCGCGCTCGTGCGCTGGCTGGCCGAATTCCACGCGGTGGGCGACTGGCGCCTGCTCTACCTCTACCGCGACCGGCTGACGGCCGTCACCGCCGACGACGTGCGCCGCGTCGCCGCGGCCTACTTCAAGCCGGCGAACCGCGTCCTCGGCGCGTTCGTGCCGACCGCGCGACCCGACCGCGCCGAAATCCCGCCGCGGCCGGCGCTCGATGCGCTGCTCGCCGACTATCGCGGCGCGCAGGCGCTCGAGGACGGCGAGGCGTTCGATCCGACGCCGGAGAACATCGAGCGGCGCGTCCTGCGCCGCACGCTCGCGAACGGCATCCGCGCGGCGCTGCTGCCGAAAAAGACGCGCGGCGGCCGGGTCGTCGCGCAGCTCGTGCTCCACTGGGGCGACGAAGCGAGCACGATGCACCGCCAGGCCGCCTGCACGCTCGCCGGCGGCATGCTCGCGCGCGGCACCACGCGGCGCACGCGCGCCGAGCTGCGCGAGGAAATGGACCGGCTGCGCGCGACGATTTCGGTCGGCATGGACGGCGCGAGCATCGAGGTGCGCCGCGCGCAGCTGCAGCCCGCGCTTGCGCTCGCGGCCGAGATGCTGCGCGCACCGCGCTTCGATCCGGCCGAGTTCGAGGAGCTGAAGCGCGCGACGATCACCGCGGCGCAGGCCGGCCGAGGCGACCCGGCGGCGCGGGCGTCGGAGCGTCTTGCGCGCCACCTCGGCCCGTATCCGCGCGGGCACTGGTTCTATACGCCGACGGTCGAGGAGCGGATCGAGGCGCTCAGCCAGACGACGCTGGAGGACGCGCGCCGCTGTTACGCGGAGCTGCTCGGGGCGAGCGGCGCGCAGTTCGCCGCGGTCGGCGATTTCGATCCGGAGGCGCTCGCGGCGCAGATCGAGGCGCTCTTCGGCGACTGGAAGACCCCGCACCCCTATGCGCGGATCCCGGCGCGTTACTACGACTCGCCGCCGCTCGCCGAGCGCATCGCCACGCCGGACAAGGCGAACGCGGTGCTGCGCGCAGGGCTCAACCTCCGGCTGAGCGACGCGCATCCGGACTATCCGGCGCTCGTGCTCGGCAACTGGCTGCTCGGCGGCAACTCGGACGCGCGCCTGCCGGTGCGCGTGCGCGAAAAGGAGGGCCTGTCCTACAGCACCTACAGCTGGCTCAGCGCCGGCCAGCTCGACGAGGCCGGGCAGTTCGGCGTCGCGGCGATCTACGCGCCGCAGAATCGCGAGCGCGTCGAGCGCGCGGTGCGCGAAGAGCTCGCGCGCGCCCTGGCCGACGGCTTCGACGAGGCGGAACTCGCGCGCGCGAAGAAAGCGCTGCTCGAGGCGCGCCGCGTGGCGCGCGCGCAGGATCGCGCGCTCGCCGCGCGGCTCGCGAACTACCTCTTCCTCGGCCGCACGTTCGAGTGGGACGCGGCGCTCGAGCGGCGTATCGCCGCGCTCGGCGCCGAGGACGTGCGCGCCGCGCTCGCGCGGCACATCGATCCGGCGCGCCTGTCGGTGTTCGTCGCCGGCGACTTCCGCGAACCGGCGAGCGCCGCGGCGCGCTAATCGATCGGGTCGTAGCGCACGTCGAGGATTTCCAGCGCTTCCTCGCCCGAGGGGCTGCGCAGCGTGACGGTGTCGCCGGCACGCGCCCTGAGCAGCGCGCGCGCGATCGGCGAGCGCCACGACACGCGCCCGCGCGCCGGGTCCACTTCGTCGGCCCCGACGATGGTCACCGTGCGCTCGCCGCCGCGCGCCGAGCGTACGGTGACCGTTGCGCCGAAGAACACCTGGTCGGTGTCGCGCCCGGCCGAGTGCACCACCTCCGCGCTTTCCAGGCGCTTGATCAGGAATCGCACGCGCCGGTCGATCTCGCGCAGCCGCTTCTTGCCGTAGATGTAGTCGCCGTTTTCCGAACGGTCGCCGTTCGCCGCCGCCCACGCGACCGTGCGCACCACCTCCGGGCGCTCGACTTCGACGAGCTGCCGCAGCTCCGCCTTCATGCGCGCGAACCCCGCCGGCGTGATGTAGTTGCGCTCGGCCGGCGCCGCGTCCGCCTCGGGCGCCTCGTCCTCGTCCAGGTCGTCGCGCTCGCGAACGAATGCCTTCGACATGTGGCGTATTTTACGCCGCGCACTTGCCATCGGCGCCCCCGCCCCCCCACAATCGGCACGACGGCGCCGCGCCGGCGCGTCGCGATCCGGGGAGGCTCGCCCATGCTCATCGAAAAGAAAATCGAAAAGGACGATCTGCTCGCGCGCATGCGGATACGCGAGATGGTGCTCTTCGGCCTGATCGCCGTTACCGCGGTGCTCGCCAATCTTCCGGCGGAGACGCTCGATGCCTGGGGGATCGAGCGCAACTACCTGCTCGCGATCCTCGGGCTGGCGATCCTCGTCGGGCTCTTCTTCTACCTCAAGTTCTTCTTCTTCCTCGCCGTGGTGCTGCTCGTGCTCGGCGCCAACCTCGACCAGACGATCGCCGAAAATCTCGGCATCTCGAAGATCCCGCTCATCCTCGCGATGGTGGCGATGGTCGGGATCTCTCTCATCAACTACGTCGTGAAGCTCCTGCCGACGGGGCTCGAGCCCCGGCCGCGCGAGCGCAGTCCCGAAGGCATCCGCGCGCTGTTCTACGCGATCGAAAAGGGCAACGTCGTGTACGCGCAGAAGGTGCTCGACATGAACTTCGACTGCAACATGCACCACGACAACGGCTACACGCCGCTCGCCTACGCCGCGATGAAGGGCCACGCGCGCATGGTCGAACTGCTGCTGCGCTACGGCGCCGACCCGACGATGGCGACGCGCGAGGGCGACACCCCGACCGAGCTCGCGCTGCGCTTCGGCCACGCCGAGGTCGCCGATCTGCTCAAGGCGGCGCGCCAGGAGCAAGCGGCCCAACTGCGGCAGCCGAGCTGAGCGTGGCCTCTCCTCGCTGCCGTCCTGCGGAAGGTGTATATTTATTCATGGGTTCGTCGTCCCGGCCAAAGCCAGGCGTGCGCCCTCGCCTGCGAAATGACCCACGACGTGTAGTAGAGCAAATCGCCTGCCAGCACTACCGGTAGGGGTGAGGAAGTCTCGCCTCCGCTGGGATGTTGCGGCGCACAAACGCCCTAAGGGGTTGACTCGACGGCGAGCGTCCGGCGCGCCGGGCGCGCGGGAGCGATCCATATCTAGTGACTCGCGCCCCGCCGGAACAACCTTTAGGATCAAGCCGTTGCTTCGTAAACCTCAAGTCGAGACGAGAAAAACAACGCCATGAGCACCGCAGAAGCGAAAGCGATCGAAACCGCGAGCCTCCCCGAGCAGGAAATCTGCCGCGAAGCGCTGATCGAAAAATACGCCAAAGGCGAGGAATCGACCGTCGCCGAGGTTCGCCGGCGTGTCGCGCGCGCCCTGGCGCAGGCCGAACCCGAGGCAAAGCGCGCCTATTGGGAGAAACGCTTCCTCGCCGCGCAGGAGGAAGGCTTCATTCCCGCCGGCCGCATCAATTCGGCCGCGGGTGTCGACATCCAGGCGACGCTCATCAACTGTTTCGTGCAGCCGGTCGGCGATTCGGTCACCGAAACGGTCGACGGCAAGCCGGGGATCTACACTGCGCTCGCCGAGGCGGCCGAGACGATGCGCCGCGGCGGCGGGGTCGGGTACGACTTCTCCGCGATCCGCCCGAAGGGGGCGGTGGTGCGCGGCACGCGCTCGCGCGCGAGCGGCCCGGTGTCCTACATGCGCGTCTTCGACCGCTCGTGCGAAACGGTGGAGTCGGCCGGCGCGCGCCGCGGCGCGCAGATGGGGGTGCTGCGCTGCGACCACCCGGACGTGGAGGAATTCATCCACGCCAAGGACCACGGCGACCTCACCAACTTCAACCTGTCGGTCGGCGTGACCGACGAGTTCATGTACGCGGTCGAGCAGGACCGCGAGGTGGAGCTGGTGCACAAGGCGCTGCCGAACCCGGACCAGATCCGCGACGGCGCGTACCAGCGCGCCGACGGTCTGTGGGTGTACCGGCGCGTGCGCGCGCGCGAGTTGTGGGACCAGATCATGCGCTCGACGTACGACCACGCCGAGCCGGGCGTGCTCTTCCTCGACCGCATGAACCGCGACAACAACCTCTACTACTGCGAGACGATCGAGGCGACGAACCCCTGCAGCGAACAGCCGCTGCCGGCCTACGGCTGCTGCTGTCTCGGGTCGGTGAACCTGGTGAAGTTCGTGCGCGAACCGTTCGGCGAGCGCGCGCGCTTCGACTTCGAGCGCTTTGCGCAGGTGGTCGAGGTGGCGGTGCGCATGCTCGACAACGTGCTCGAGGTGACCCCCTGGCCGCTCGAGCAACAGCGCAAGGAAGCGATGGCCAAGCGCCGCGTCGGCCTCGGCTTCACCGGACTCGGCGATGCGCTCGTGATGCTGCGACTGCGTTACGACAGCGAGGAGGCGCGCGCGATGGCGGCGCGCATCGCCGAGGCGATGCGCAACGCCGCCTACCGCGCATCCGTCGAGCTCGCCCGGGAGCGCGGCGCGTTTCCGCTGTTCAACGCCGACCTGTATCTCTCCGGCACGAGCTTCGCCGCGCGCCTGCCCGAGGAGCTGAAGGCGCTCATCCGCCGGCACGGCATCCGCAATTCGCACCTGCTCTCGATCGCGCCCACAGGGACGATTTCGCTCGCGTTCGCCGACAACGCCTCGAACGGCATCGAGCCGCCGTTCTCCTGGACCTACACGCGCAAGAAGCGCATGCCCGACGGCTCGTTCAAGGAGTTCCCGGTCGAGGACCACGCCTGGCGCCTGTACCGGGCGATGGGCGGCGATGTGGCGAACCTGCCGCGCTGGTTCGTCACCGCGCTCGAGATCTCGGCGAAGGCGCACGCGCAGATGGTCGCAGCGGTCGCGCCGTTCATCGACACCAGCATCTCGAAGACGGTGAACGTTCCGGAGGACTACCCGTACGAGGACTTCCAGGATCTGTATCTCTTCGCCTGGAAGTCGGGGCTGAAGGGTCTCGCGACCTACCGTCCGAACAGCGTCCTCGGCGCGGTGCTCACGGTGGACAAGGCGGCCGCCAAGCCGCAGGACTTCCGCGACGACGACCGCAACCGGCGCATCCGCATCAAGAGCGTGCCGCAGCCGGTGCTCGCGAGCCTGCGCTGGCCCGGGCGGCCGGAGCTGCCGGCGGGCAACCCGGCCTGGACCTACATGCTCGAGCATCCGCACTACCACTTCGCGGTCTTCGTCGGCCACGTGGAGAACGGCCGTCCGCACGCGTTCGAGGTATGGGTGAACGGCAGCGAACAGCCGCGCGGGCTCGGTGCGCTCGCGAAGACGCTCTCGATGGACATGCGCGCGAACGACCCGGGCTGGCTGAAGCTGAAGCTGGACACCCTCGCGAAAGCGGGGGGCGACGAGCCCTTCGAGATGCCGTTTCCGCCGCACGGCCAGAAGAAGCGCATGCCGTCGATCGTCTCGGCGTTCGCGCAGCTCGTGCGCTGGCGCTGCGAACAGCTCGGCGCGTTCGCGAGCGGCGCAACACCGGTGCTCGACGCGATGTTCAGCCTGAAGGAGCCGAAGACCGGCACCGACGGTACGATGTCCTGGACGGTCGACGTGCTCAATCCGCGCACCGGCGACGACTTCGTGCTGGGGCTGAAGGAAATCACGCTGCCCGACGGCGTGACGCGCCCTTACTCGATGTGGCTCGCGGGCGAGTACCCGCGGGCGCTCGATGGCCTGTGCAAGATCCTGTCGCTCGACATGCGGGTGATCGACCCGGCCTGGATCGGCATGAAGCTGCGCAAGCTGCTCGATTTCCCCGAGCCGCTCGGCGACTTCATGGCGTTCGTGCCGGGCACGCGGCGGCAGGCGACCTTTCCCTCGACGGTGTCCTACGTCGCGCGGCTCATCCTGCACCGCTACGCGATGCTCAAGCTGCTTGCCGAGGACGGCACGCCGCTCTCGCAGATGGGGGTGCTCGAGACGCCGCAGCGCGGCGAGATGCGCAGAATGAAGGGCGCGCGCTGCCCGGAATGCGGCAACACCACGCTGATTCGCAAGGACGGCTGCGACTACTGCACCGCCTGCGGCTACACCGGGCTGTGCGGCTGACGGGGCGCGCTTTCCGCCGCGCGCGGCGTCAGCGGCCGAACCGTTCGACCCAGAGGAGCGCGCAGACGGTCTTCGCGTCCGTGATCCGGCCGTCGCGGATCATCGCGAGCGCCTCGGCGAACGGCACAGCGAAGGCTTCGAGGAACTCGCCGTCCTCCGGCGCGGACGCGCCCGCCGAGAGCCCGCGCGCGAGATACAGCTCGATCGCCTCGTCGGAGTAGCCGATCGCGTTGTGGATGACGCCGAAGCGCCGCCACTCGGTCGCGGTGTAGCCGGTCTCCTCGGCCAGTTCCCGCTGCGCGGTGACGAGCGGGTCCTCGCCCGGGTCCTTCTTTCCGGCCGGCAGCTCGACGAATTCGCGCGCGAGCGGATGGCGGTACTGGCGCACGAGCACGACGCGGCCGTCCGCGTGCAACGGGACGATGCAGACCGCGCCCGGATGGCGCACATATTCGCGCACCGCCTCGCGGCCGTCGGGCAGGCGCACGCGGTCGCGGTGCACGCGCAGGAGCCGTCCGGCCCACACCTCGCCTCCGGACACGAAGCGCTCGGCGAGGTCCCTGCCCTTCAAGGCGCTACAGGCTCTTGATCGCGACGAAGCACAGCCCCATCAGCGGCTGCGGCAAAAGGCCGACCGCGAGCAGCGCGAGGCCGTTCGCCGACAGCAGCATGCGCGCGCCGCGGTCCTGCGGGACGGCGGACGCCCCGGCCGGCTCGTCAAAGTACATCAGCTTCACGATGCGCAGGTAGTAGAAGGCACCGACGAGGGAAAACAGCACCGCGAACACCGCGAGGCCCACTTGTCCCGCGTTCACCGCCGCCGAGATCACCGCGAACTTGGCGTAGAAGCCGGCGGTGGGCGGCACGCCGGCGAGCGAGAACATGAGAAGCAGCACGAGGAACGCGGTCCAGGGGCTGCGGCGGTTGAGCCCCTTCATGTCGTCCAGCGTTTCGCATTCGACGCCGCGCGTGGAGAGCAGCAGCAGCACGCCGAAGGCGCCGAGCGACATCGCGACGTAGACGAGCGTGTAGAACATCGCCGCGGCGTACGCGTCGGCGGCGTTCAGCCAGTTGCCGCCGACCACGCCCGACAGCAGCCCGAGCAGCATGAATCCCATGTGCGCGATCGTCGAGTACGCGAGCATGCGTTTGAGGTTGGTCTGCGCGATCGCGGCGAGGTTGCCGAGCGCCATCGACAGCACCGCGAGGATCGCGAGCATCTGCTGCCAGTCGGCGGCGAGTTCCAGCAGACCGTTGACGAGCAGCCGCACCGCCATCGCGAACGCGGCGAGTTTCGGGGCCGAGCCGATCACGAGCGTGATCGCCGTCGGCGCGCCCTGGTAGACGTCCGGGATCCACATGTGGAACGGCACCACGCCGAGCTTGAATGCGATGCCGGCCACCACGAACACCAGCCCGAAGACGAGGAACGTCTGCTGCGTGCCGCCGCGCACCGCGAGTCCCACCTGGCGCGCCACCTCGGTGAGCGCGAGCGAGCCGGTCGCGCCGTAGAGCATCGACAGGCCGTAGAGCAGCAGCCCGGAGGCGAGTGCGCCGAGCACGAAGTACTTCATCGCCGCCTCGGTCGCCGCCGCCGAATCGCGCTGCAGCGCGACGAGCGCGTAGAGGCAGAGCGACAGCAGCTCCAGGCCGAGGTAGAGCGTGAGGAAGCTCGCCGCGCTCATCATCACCGCCATGCCGAGCAGGGCGAAAAGGAGCAGCGCGAGGAACTCGCCGCGCCACAGACCGCGGTCCAGCAGATAGCGGCGCGAATAGACGAGCGCGGCCGACACCGCCCCGCAGGCCGCGAGCTTGAGTACGTGCGCGAGCACGTCGGCGACGTACAGGCCGTGGAACGCGTACGCGAGCGCGCCGCCGGTGCCCCAGAGGACGAACAGCGTCGCCGCGGCGCTCGCTGCGAGCGTCGCCTGCGCGAGCAGGTAACTCGCGCGCCGCGCCTCGCTTTTCGCGTACAGGTCGGCGACGAGCAGCGCGCAGCCGCCGGCAAGGAGCACCAGCTCCGGCAGGACGAGGAACAGATCGTTCGCCGCGTTCATGGCTCAGGTCTTCGGCAGCGCGACGTGGCGCAGCAACTCGTTCACCGAGCCGTGCATCACCTCGGTGAACGGCAGCGGATACACGCCCATCGCGAGCACCGCGGCGGCGAGCAGGCCGAGCACGAGCAGCTCGCGCGCGTTCAGGTCTTTCAGCCGCGCGACGCGCTCGTTCGCGACCGCGCCGAAGATCACCCGCTTGTACATCCACAGCGTGTAGGCGGCGCCCAGCACGAGCGTGCTCGCGGCAGCCGCCGCGATCCAGCCGTTCACCTTCGTCGCCCCCATGATGACGAGGAACTCGCCGACGAAGCCGCTCGTTGCCGGCAGCCCGCAGTTGGCGAGGGCGAACAGCATCATGAACGAGGCGAACTTCGGCATCGTATTCACCACCCCGCCGTAGTCGGCGATCATGCGTGTGTGCATGCGGTCGTAAAGGACGCCGACGCAGAGAAACAGCGCCGCCGACACGAACCCGTGCGAGATCATCTGCACGAGCGCCCCCTCCACCCCCCAGGCGTTGAAGAGGAAGAAGCCGAGGGTGACGAACCCCATGTGCGAGATCGAGGAGTAGGCGATCAGCCGCTTCATGTCGGTCTGCACGAGCGCCACCAGCCCGATGTACACCACCGCGACGAGCGAGAGCGCGATCATCAGCCAGGCGAGCTCGCGCGAGGCGTCCGGCAGGATCGGGAGCGTGAACCGCACGAACCCGTAGGCGCCGAGTTTCAGCAGGATCGCCGCGAGCACCACCGAGCTGCCGGTCGGCGCCTCGGTGTGCGCATCCGGCAGCCAGGTGTGCACCGGCCACATCGGCACCTTGATCGCGAACGCGAACAGGAAGCCGAAAAAGAGCACCATCTGCGTGCCGAGCGGCAGCGGCAGGTTCCACCAGTCGGGGATCGAGAAGCTGCCGCCCGACTTGTTGTAGAGGTAGAGCAGCGCGACGAGCATCAGGAGCGAGCCGAAGAGCGTGTACAGGAAGAACTTCACCGCCGCGTACACCCGGTTCGGCCCGCCCCAGACGCCGATGATGATGAACATCGGGATGAGCGTCGCCTCGAAGAACACGTAGAAGAGCACCGCGTCGAGCGCCGAAAAGACCCCGTTCAGCAGCCCGGACATCACGAGAAAGGCAGCAAAATACTGCGCGACGCGCGCCTCGATCACGCTCCAGCCGGCGATCACCACGAGCACCGTGACGAAGGCATTGAGCAGCACGAACCACAGGCTGATGCCGTCCACGCCGAGGTGGTAGTGGATGTTGAACTGCGGGATCCACGCCGCCTTCTCGACGAACTGGAACCCCGGGTCGCCGACGTCGAAGCCGGTGTAGAGCGGGATCGTGACGAGGAACCCGAGGAGCGCGCCGACGAGCGCGAGCGTGCGCGCGAGCGGCGCATTGCGGTCGTCGCCGGTCGCGAGCACCGCCAGACCCGCGACGATCGGTATCCAGATCGCGAGCGACAGCAGCATCAGGGCGCGAACACCCGGTACTTGACGATCGCGTACACCGCCGCGACGCCGAGGATCATCATGAACGCGTACCAGGAAAGCAGGCCGTTCTGCACCAGGCGCACGACGCCCGCGGCCCAGCCCACGACGCGCGCCGCGCCGTTCACCAGCACGCCGTCGATCGCGCGCTCGTCGCCGCCCTTCCAGAGTCCGGCGCCGACGGCGCGCGCGCCGGCGGCGAACACGAGCGCGTACAGCTCGTCGAAGCCGTACTTGCGCTCGACCAGCGCGTAGAGCACGCCGAGCCGCTGCGCGAGGCGCTTGGGCAGCTCCGGCCGCACGCGGTAGAGGTAGTACGCGGTCGCGATGCCGGCCACCGCGAGCCAGAACGGCGGCGCGGCGAGGCCGTGGACGACGAAGGCGACGAGACCGCGGTACTCGGCGGCGAGCTGCGCAACATTCGCGTGCTCGGGCCGCACGACGAGGCTCGCGCCGAACCAGTCGCCGAAGACGAGGCTGCCGATCCACCAGCCGGAGGCGACCGCCGGGACCGCGAGCAGCACGAGCGGCACGGTCACCACCGCCGGCGACTCGTGCGGCGGATGCTGCGGATCGAACCGCGGCTCGCCGTGAAACGCGAGGAACACCATGCGGAAGGTGTAGGCGGCGGTGACGAAGACACAGGCGAGCACGCAGAAATACGCGAACGCCGCGCCCGGGACCGTCGCATGGCGGATCGTCTCGATGATCGCGTCCTTGGAAAAGAACCCCGAGAACGGCGGGATGCCTGCCGAGGCGATCGCCCCGACGAGCAGCGTCGCATAGGTGATCGGCATGTGGCGCCTGAGCCCGCCCATGCGGCGCATGTCCTGCTCGTGGTGCAGCGCGATGATCACCGAGCCGGCGGCGAGGAACAGCACCGCCTTGAAGAACGCGTGCGTCATCAGATGGAAGATGGCTGCGGCGTAGCCCGAGGCGCCGAGCGCCGCGGTCATGTACCCGAGCTGCGACAACGTCGAATACGCGATCACGCGCTTGATGTCGTACTGGGTGAGCGCGACCAGCCCCATCGAGAGCGCGGTGATCGCGCCGATCGCCATCACCACCGCGAGCGCCGTCGTCGACAGCTCGTAGAGCGGCGACATCCGCGCCACCATGAAGATGCCGGCGGTCACCATGGTCGCGGCGTGGATGAGCGCCGAAATCGGCGTCGGGCCCTCCATCGAGTCGGGCAGCCACACGTGCAGCGGAAACTGCGCGCTTTTGCCCATCGCGCCGACGAAGAGCAGGAGGCAGATCGCGGTGATCGGCAGCGCCCCCGACGCGGCGAGCGCCGGCGCCTGGTCGAAGACCGGTCGGTACTGCAGCGTGCCGAAGTACGCGAGCACGAGCGCGATGCCGAGCAGAAAGCCGAAATCGCCCACCCGGTTGACGAGGAAGGCCTTGAGGTTGGCGTGAATCGCCGAGGGTCGCTTGTACCAGAAGCCGATCAGGAGATAGGACACGAGCCCGACCGCCTCCCAGCCGAAGAAAAGCTGCACGAAGTTGTTCGCCATCACGAGCATCAGCATCGCGAAGGTGAACAGCGCGATGTAGGCAAAAAAGCGCTGGTAGCCCGGGTCCTCGGCCATGTAGCCGATGGTGTAGATGTGCACCATCAGCGACACGAAGGTCACCACGACCATCATGAGGGCCGACAGCCGGTCGATCAGGAACCCGACTTCGAAGCGCACGCCGCCGCTCGCGAGCCAGGTATAGACGCTGCCGTCGAACGTGTTGCCGGCGAGCACGTCGGCGAACACCGCGAGCGAGGCGACGAAAGACACCGCGACGCCCGCGATCGTCACCCGGTGCGCGCCGGCGCGCCCGATCGCGCGCCCGAAGAGCCCGGCGACGATCGCGCCGGCGAGCGGCGCGAGCGGAACGACGAGGTAGAGCGTCTTCATCGACATCGCCCTAGCCCTTCAGCGCGTCCAGGTCCTCGACGTTGATCGTCGCGAGGTTGCGGAACAGCGCCACCAGGATCGCCAGGCCGATCGCCGATTCGGCCGCCGCCACCGTGAGGATGAAGAAGACGAACACCTGGCCGGCGATGTCGCCGAGGAAATGCGCGAACGCGACGAAGTTGAGGTTGACCGCGAGCAGCATCAGTTCGATCGCCATCAGCAGCACGATGACGTTCCTGCGGTTGAGGAAAATGCCGACCACCGCGACCGCGAACAGCAGCGCCCCGAGCACGAGATAATGCGCGAGCCCCGGCGGCGTCATCGGTCCTTCTCCGCCGGCAGACTCACCAGGCGCACGCGCTCGGCGCGCCGCGCGCGCACCTGCTCGGCCGGATCGACCAGGCGCCGGTCCTTGCGCCGGCGCAGCGTGAGCGCGATCGCGGCGACGATCGCGACGAGCAGCACCACCGCCGCCAGCTCGAAGGCGTAGGCGTACTGCGTATAGAGCAGCCGCCCGAGCGCCCGGGTGTTGCTGTCCTCGGGCGCGAGCGCGCGCGGCGGCGCGGCCACCCCCTGCCAGCGGTGCAGCAGCACGAGCGCCATCTCGACCGCCATCAGCACGCCGACCGCGAGCGCGAGCGGCAGGTGCTGGCGAAAGCCCTCGCGCAGCCGCTCGAGGTTGACGTCGAGCATCATCACCACGAACAGGAACAGCACCATCACCGCGCCGACGTAGACGAGCACGAGCGCGAGCGCGAGGAACTCGGCGTGCAGCAGCAGCCAGAGCGCCGCCGCGGTGACGAACGCGAGCACGAGGTAGAGCGCGGCGTGCACTGGGTTGCGCGCGGTGATCACGCGCAGCGCCGCGGCGAGCAGCACCGCACCGAAGGCGTAGAACAGCACCGTCTCGAAGGCCATCGTCGTCTCCGTTCCCGGCTCAGCGGTACTTGGCGTCGGCGGCGCGGTCGGCGGCGATCTGCGCCTCGTAGCGGTCGCCGACCGCGAGCAGCATCGGCTTGGTGTAGTACAGGTCGCCGCGCTTTTCGCCGTGGTACTCGATGATGCGCGTCTCGACGATCGCGTCGACCGGACAGGCCTCCTCGCAGAAGCCGCAGAAGATGCACTTGACGAGGTCGATGTCGTAGCGCGTCGTGCGCCGCGTGCCGTCGGGTCGCTCCTCGGACTCGATCGTGATCGCGAGCGCCGGGCACACCGCTTCGCACAGCTTGCAGGCGATGCAGCGCTCCTCGCCGTTCGGATAGCGGCGCAGCGCGTGCAGACCGCGGAACCGCGGACTCGTCGGCGTTTTCTCCTCGGGATACTGCACCGTGATCTTGCGCGCGAACAGGTGCCGGCCGGTGAGCGCGAGGCCCCGGAACAGTTCCAGCAGCAGGAAGGCGCGGAAGAACTCGACGAGGCGCGTCAGCATCGGCGGTCGCGACCGGTCATTGCCAGATGTTCCACGGCGTCTGCATCCAGGCGCCGATCACCACGATCCACACGAGGGTGAGGGGAATGAACACCTTCCAGCCGAGGCGCATGATCTGATCGTAGCGGTAGCGCGGCAGCGTCGCCCGGATCCACAGAAACAGCGACACCAGCACGAACACCTTGAGCAGAAACCAGACGATCGGCGGCACCGCGTCGGCGAGCGGACTGGCGAGCGGCGGCGCCCAGCCGCCGAAGAAGAGGATCGCGGTGAGCGCCGACACGAGCAGCATGTTCGCGTACTCGGCGAGGAAAAAGAGCGCGAACGCCATCCCCGAGTACTCGACCATGTGACCGGCGACGATCTCGGACTCGCCTTCGACCACGTCGAACGGCGCGCGGTTGGTCTCCGCGACCCCGGCAATGAAGTACACCGCGAGCATCGGCAGGAGCGGCAGCCAGTTCCACGACAGGAAGTTGAGCCCCATGTCGGCGAACGTGCCGCGGTTCTGCGCCGCGACGATCGCCGAGAGGTTGAGGCTGCCGGAGACCATCAGCACCACGACGAGCGCGAAGCCCATCGCGAGCTCGTAGGACACCATCTGCGCCGCCGAGCGCATCGCGCCGAGAAACGCGTACTTGGAGTTGGACGCCCAGCCGGCGAGGATCACGCCGTAGACGCCCATCGAGGTGAGCGCGAGGATATAGAGCAGTCCGGCGTCGATGTCGGAAAGCACCAGGTCCGGCGCGAACGGGATCACCGCCCAGGCGGCAAGCGCGGCGGTGATCGCGACGATCGGCGCGAGCACGTAGAGCGGCTTGCTCGCGTTCGCCGGAAACACCACCTCCTTGAACAGCAGCTTCAGACCGTCGGCGATCGGCTGCAGCAGCCCGCGCGGGCCGACGCGGTTCGGCCCGATGCGGACCTGGATCCAGCCGATCACCTTGCGCTCCCAGAGCGTGAGGTACGCGACCGCGAGCATGAGCGGCGCGACGATCGCGACGATGAACGCGAGCGAGGCGGCGAACTCGTAGAGCGCCGGCCCCCACAGCGGGCCGAAGCGCGCTTCCGACCAGGCGAGCAGGCCTTCGGTCATCTACGCCACCTGCCGCATCGCGACCGGCTCGAGCGCGACCGTGCCGAACATCGGCCCGAGCCCGGCCGTCGTCGGGTGTGCGGCGGCGATCCGCACGCAATCGTCGGGCAGGCGCTCGTCGAGCGCCGCCGCGAGCAGCGCCTCGCCCGAGCCTTGGCGCACGCGCACGCGCGCACCCTCCTGCACCCCGAGCGCCTTCATCAGCCGCGCGTTCATCCACGCCCGGGGCGGCCGCGCATCGCGCGTCTTCTGAAGCGACGGCGCGCGGCGAACGAGCGGGTCGGCGAAATAGATCGGCACGTCGGCGATGCGCTCGATGCCCGCGGGCGCGGCCGCAACCGGCGGCGCACCGGCGATGCGGTTCGAAAGCAGCGCCGCGACGTCCCGCCCGGCGAGGCACGCCTCGCGCACCTCCTCGACCGAGGCGAACTCGAAGCCGGGCAGCCCAAGGAGCGTGCCGAGCATGCGAAGCACCTTCCAGCCGGGGCGCGCCTCGCCCGCCGGGCGCACCGCGGCGTGAAAACTCTGCAGCCGCCCTTCGGTGTTGACGAACGCGCCCGCGGTCTCGGTAAACGGCGCGATCGGCAGCTGCACGTCGCCGAGGTCGGTGCGAAACATCGCGAGGCTCACGGTGAAGCGCGCGCGCCCGATCGCCGCCATCGCGCCCTGCGGATCGGCCATGTCGTACGGCGGCTCGACGTTGAGGAGGAGAAAGGCGTCTTTGGCGAGCGCCGCGGGCAGCCCGCCGTTCGCAGGAAAGCCGGCGAGATAGCCGCCGACCGAATTCGCCGCCTCGCCGAGGAAACCGAGCCGCGCGCCGGTCGCATCGGCGAGGGCCTGCGCCGCGGCGTGCAACGCCGCCGCCTGCGGATGCTGCTCGGCGAAGTTGCCGAGCAGGATCGCCGCGTTCTTTCCCCCGGCGAGCGCCTCGCCGAACGCCGGCAGCGCCGCCGCAAGCGCCGAGGGCGCGACGATGCGTTTTCCCCGCACCGGCATCGCCCAGTCGTCGTCGACCGAATGCAGCACGTGAATCTCGGCGCCGCGGCGCGCCGCCTGCCGCAGCCGGTGCGCAAGGAGCGGCTGGTCCTTGCGCAGGAACGCGCCCACGACGAGTACCCGGTCGAGCGCGGTGAGTTCCGCGATCGGCAGCCCGAGCCACGGGATACCCTCTCGCAGCGCGTCGCCGCCGAAGTCGGCCCGGCGCAGACGAAAGTCGCCGGCGCAGCCGGGCGCCGCCGCAAGACGCGCGGCAAGGAACAGCTCTTCCAGCGTCGCGTGCGGCGAGGCGAGCACGCCGAAGCCGCCGCGCAGCCCTTCGGCCGCGCGCGCGAGCGCCTCCTCCCAGCTCGCCTCGCGCCATGCGCCGCCCTCGCGCACGAGCGGCACGGTGAGCCGGTCGGGCGCCTCGAGCGCCTCGTACGAGAACCGGTCGCGGTCGGCGAGCCAGCATTCGTTCACCGCCTCGTTCTCGAGCGGCAGCACGCGCATGACGCGGTTGTGCTTCACCTGCACGACGAGATTCGCGCCGACGCTGTCGTGCGGCGAGATCGACCGCCGGCGCGATAGCTCCCACGTGCGCGCGCGGTACCGGAAGGGCTTGGAGGTGAGCGCGCCCACCGGACAGAGGTCGATCATGTTGCCCGACAGTTCCGATTCGACCGCGCGGCCGACGAAGGCGACGATCTCGGCGTGCTCGCCGCGGCCGATCATGCCGAGTTCCATCACGCCGGCGATCTCCTCGCCGAAGCGCACGCAGCGCGTGCACTGGATGCAGCGGCTCATTTCCTCGGCGGCGACGAGCGGCCCGAGGTCCTTGGCGAGGACGACGCGCTTTTCCTCGGTGTAGCGCGACGCCGACGGCCCGTAGCCCACCGCGAGGTCCTGGAGCTGGCACTCGCCGCCCTGGTCGCAGATCGGGCAGTCGAGCGGGTGGTTGATCAGCAGGAACTCCATCACCGCCGCCTGCGCCTGCTTGGCGAGGGGCGATGCGGTCTTCACCTTCATGCCGTCGGTGACCGGCGTGGCGCAGGCCGGCATCGGCTTGGGGGCCTTTTCGATCTCGACCAGGCACATGCGGCAGTTGGCCGCGATCGAGAGCTTGCGGTGGTAGCAGAAGTGCGGGATGTAGAGGCCGAGGCGGTTCGCCGCCTCCATCACGGTGGTACCGTGCGGCACCTCGATTTCGCGCCCGTCGATCTCGACTTTCAGCATCAGGCCGCCTTCGCCACCGCGCGCTCAAGGCGCGCCCCCGCGCGGCCCCACTTCGGCTCGACCGCGCCCTCGGGACAGCGTTTGCGCTCGACGTGGTACACGAACTCGTCGCGGAAATGCCTGAGGAAGCTCTTCACCGGCAGCGCCGCGGCGTCGCCGAGCGCGCAGATCGTGCGCCCGGCGATGTTGTCGGCGACGCTGTCGAGGAGCGCGAGGTCCTCCATCCGCCCCTGCCCGGTTTCGATGCGGTGCACGACACGATACAGCCAGCCGGTGCCTTCGCGGCAGGGCGTACACTGGCCGCAGGATTCCTCGTAGTAGAAGTACGACAGCCGCTCGAGCGCCCGGACCATGCAGGTGGAATCGTCCATCACGATCACCGCGCCCGAGCCGAGCATCGATCCGGCCTTCGCGATAGAGTCGTAGTCCATGTCGGTCTTCATCATCACCTCGCCCGGCAGGACCGGCATCGACGAGCCGCCGGGGATGACGGCCTTCAGCCTGCGGCCCGGGCGCAGCCCGCCCGCCATCTCGAGCAGCGTCGCGAACGGCGTGCCGAGCCGCACCTCGTAGTTGCCGGGCCGTGCCACATGGCCGGTAACCGAGAAGATCTTGGTGCCGCCGTTGTTCGGGCGCCCGAGCGCAAGGAACGCCTCGCCGCCGTGGCGGACGATCCACGGCACCGCCGCGAAGGTTTCGGTGTTGTTGATCGTGGTGGGCTTGCCGTACAGGCCGTAGCTCGCCGGAAACGGCGGCTTGAAGCGCGGCTGGCCCTTCTTGCCTTCGAGCGATTCGAGCAACGCCGTTTCCTCGCCGCAGATGTAGGCGCCGTAGCCGGCGTGCGCGTACAGCTCGAAATCGAACCCCGAGCCGAGGATGTTCTTGCCGAGGTAGCCCGCGGCGCGCGCCTCCTCGATCGCTTCCTCGAACTGCTCGTAGATCTCCCAGATCTCGCCGTGGATGTAGTTGTAGCCGACGGTCGCCCCCATCGCGTAGCCGGCGATCGCCATCCCCTCGATCACCGCATGCGGGTTGTAGCGCAGGATGTCGCGGTCCTTGCAGGTGCCGGGCTCGCCCTCGTCGGAGTTGCACACGACGTATTTCTGCCCGGGGAACTGGCGCGGCATGAAGGACCACTTGAGGCCGGTCGGAAACCCCGCGCCGCCGCGGCCGCGCAGGGCCGACTTCTTCACCTCGGCGATAACGTCCTCGGGCTTCATCGTGCGAAGGGCCTTGCGCAACGCCGCGTAACCTTCGCGCGCCTCGTAGTCGGGAAGGCGCCAGTTGCGGCCGTCGAGCCCCGCCATCAGGATCGCGTCCGGTCCGTAGTCGAGCATCGCTATTTCAGCTCCTCGAGAAGCCGATCGAGCCTGTCCTTCGACATGAAGTCATGCATGCGCTTGTTGTTGACGAGGAGCACCGGCGCCGAGGCGCACGCCCCCATGCACTCGCCCTCCTTCAGCGTGAAGCGGCCGTCGGGGGTGGTTTCGCCGAAGTCGATGCCGAGTCGAGCGCGCAGGTGGTCCGCCGCCTCGAGCGCCCCCTGCAGCCCGCAGGGCAGGCAGGTGCACAGCGTCAGCTTGTACCTTCCGACCGGCTTGAGGTCGTACATGCCGTAGAAGGTCGCGACCTCGTAGACCGCGACCGGCGGCATGCCGAGGTAGCGCGCGACGTATTCCATCGTCTCGGTCGACAGCCACCCTTTTTCCTCCTGCGCGATCGCGAGCGCCGCCATCACCGCCGAGCGCCGGTGCTCCGGCGGGTACTTGGCGATCTCGCGATCGATTTTTTTGCGCGCTTCGTCGCTCAGCATGCGCGGCCCTAGCGGTCGATTTCGCCGAACACGATGTCCATGGTGCCGATGATCGCGACCGCGTCCGCGAGCATGTGGCCGCGCGCCATCTCGTCCATCGCCGCCAGATGCGCGAAGCCCGGGGCGCGGATCTTGAGCCGATACGGCTTGTTCGCGCCGTCGGAGACGAGATAGATGCCGAACTCGCCCTTCGGCGCTTCCACCGCGGCGTACACCTCGCCCTCGGGCACGTGCATGCCCTCGGTGAAGAGCTTGAAGTGGTGGATCAGCTCCTCCATGTTCGACTTCATCTTCGCGCGCGAAGGCGGCGCGACCTTGTGGTCGTCGGTGATCACCGGTCCGGGGTTCGCGCGCAGCCACTCGACGCACTGGCGCACGATGCGGTTCGACTGCCGCATTTCCTCGACGCGCACCAGATACCGGTCGTAGCAGTCGCCGTTCCTGCCCACCGGAATGTCGAATTCCAGCCGGTCGTACACTTCGTAGGGCTGTTTTTTCCTCAGGTCCCAGGCGACCCCCGAGCCGCGCAGCATCGGCCCGGTGAAGCCGAGCGCGATCGCGCGCTCGGGCGGCACGACGCCGATCCCGACGGTGCGCTGCTTCCAGATGCGGTTGTCGGTGAGCAGCGTCTCGTAGTCGTCGACGCATTTCGGGAAGCGCTCGGTAAAGTCCTCGATGAAGTCGAGGAGCGACCCTTGCCGGTTGCGGTTGAGCGCGCGCACCTCTTCTTCCGAACGCCACCTGGAGGGGCGGTACTGCGGCATCGAATCGGGCAGGTCGCGATAGACCCCCCCGGGGCGGTAGTACGCCGCGTGCATGCGCGCGCCCGAGACCGCCTCGTAGCAGTCCATCAGGTCCTCGCGCTCGCGGAAGCAGTACAGGAACACGGGCATCGCGGCGCAGTCGAGCGCGTGCGCGCCGAGCC
>JAOAFL010000067.1 GCA_026416295.1 Burkholderiales bacterium
CCGCCGGCGCGCAAAGGACGCCCGTTCCGCGAGCCCGCACGACGATGCCCGGCGACGATGCGCCGACCGGCGCGCAGCCTGCGCGTTTTCGCTTCCCCTGGCGCGCGGGCAACCGGTTCGAACTGCTCGTCGACGGCCCGGTGTTCTTCGACCGGATGCTGCGCGAAATCGAGGGCGCGCAGCGCGAGGTGCTGCTCGAGATCTATCTCGCCGAAAGCGGCGCGGTGATGGACCGCTTCGCGCAGGCGCTCGTTCGCGCCGCCGCCCGCGGCGTCGCGGTGTACGCGCTCTTCGACGACTTCGGCGCGCGCGGCCTTTCGGCCGCCGACCGCAGGCGGCTCGCCTCGGGCGGCGTGCGGCTCGCGTTCTACAACGCGCTGCGCCACGCGAAGCTGCTGCAGAATCTTTTCCGCGACCACCGCAAGCTGCTCCTCGCCGATGCCCGGGTCGCGTTCGTCGGCGGCGCCGGGCTCACCGACGAGTTTCATCCCGAGCCGCCGGCGCTGCCCTGGCGCGAGACGATGCTGCGCATCGAAGGACCGGTGGTCGCCGACTGGCGAGCGCTCTTCGCCGAGACCTGGGCGCGCTGCGCCGGGCGGCTGCCGCCGCTCGCGGTGGCGCCCGTCGAGGCGGGCGGCCAGCGCGGGCGCGTCGCGACGAGCGCGAGCCTGCGGCGCGACGAGATCGTGCGCTCGGTGCGCGGCCGCATCGCGGCGGCGCGCGAGCGCGCCTGGGTCGCGACGGCGTATTTCGTGCCGCCCTGGAGCCTGCGGCGCGCGCTGCGGCGCGCGGCGCGCCGCGGCGTGGACGTGCGGCTCCTTCTTCCCGGCCCGATCACCGACCATCCCACGGTGCGGCAGGCCGGACGCCGGCACTACGACCGGCTGCTTCGCGCGGGCGTCCGCATCTGGGAGTACCAGCGCCGGTTTCTTCACGCGAAGGCGGTGCTCTGCGACCGCTGGGCCTCGGTCGGCTCGAGCAACCTCGACCGCTGGACGTTGCGCTGGAACCTGGAGGCGAACCAGGAGATCGACGACGCGGACTTCGCGCGCGAGCTGGAGGCGGTGTTTCTCGCCGATTTCGCCGCGAGCGTCGAGATCGACCCGGTGCGCTGGGCGCGTCGGCGCTGGACGGTGCGCCTCGCCGAATGGCTCGCGGGCAAGGTCGAGAGCTGGCTCGTGCGGCTGCCGCCCCGACGCTGGCGCTGAGCGCGAAGCCGCGGCATTAGAATCGGCGCTCCAGCGCAAGCGAGGGAGGACCCGATGACCGAACCGGTGAAATACGTACTCGACGAATCGCGCCTGCCGAAGTCCTGGTACAACCTGATGGCGGACCTGCCGAGCCCGCCGCCGCCGGTGCTGCACCCGGCGACGAAAAAGCCGGTCGGCCCCGACGACCTCGCGCCGCTCTTTCCGACAGCGCTCATCCTTCAGGAAGTTTCGACCGAACGCGAGATCGAGATCCCGGAGCCGGTGCGCGAGGTCTATCGGCAGTGGCGCCCGACCCCGCTCTTTCGCGCGCGGCGGCTGGAAAAAGCGCTCGGCACGCCGGCGCGGATCTACTACAAGTACGAGGGCGTGTCGCCGGTCGGCAGCCACAAGCCGAACACCGCGGTCGCCCAGGCGTTCTACAACCGCGAAGCCGGGGTGAAGAAGCTCACCACCGAGACCGGCGCCGGCCAGTGGGGCAGCGCGCTCGCGATGGCGGGCGCTTTCTTCGGGCTCGAAGTCAAGGTCTTCATGGTGCGCGTCTCCTACAACCAGAAGCCGTACCGGCGCGCGCTGATGGAGAGCTTCGGCGCGAAATGCGTGCCGTCGCCCTCGCCGGAGACGAACTCCGGACGCGCGATCTGGGAGAAGAACCCCGAGCACCCGGGCAGCCTCGGCATCGCGATCTCGGAGGCGGTGGAGGTGGCGGCGACGAACGACGACACCAAGTACTCGCTCGGCTCGGTGCTCAACCACGTGCTGATGCATCAGACGGTGCTCGGGCAGGAGGCGATGGCGCAGATGGAGATGGCGGGCGACTGGCCCGACATCGTGGTGGGGTGCACCGGCGGAGGATCCAATTTTGCCGGGCTTGCGTTTCCGTTCATCGGTGCGCAGCTGCGGGGCGGAAAGAAGGTGCGGGTGATCGCGGTGGAGCCGGCCGCCTGTCCGTCGCTCACGCGCGGAAAATACGCCTACGACTACGGCGACACCGCGCACCTGACGCCGCTCGTCAAGATGCACACGCTCGGCTCGACGTTCGTGCCGCCGCCGTTCCACGCCGGCGGGCTGCGCTACCACGGCATGGCGCCGCTCGTGTCGCACTGCCAGGAGCTGGGGTTGATCGAGTCGCGCGCCTACACGCAGACCGAGGTGTTCGCCGCGGGCCTGCAATTCGCGCGCGCCGAGGGGATCGTTCCGGCGCCGGAGGCGAACCACGCGGTAAAAGGGGCGATCGACGAGGCGCTGCGCTGCAAGCTGGAAGGTACGGCGCGCACGATCCTCTTCAACCTGTGCGGCCACGGGCACTTCGACATGCAGGCCTACATGGACTATTTCGCCGGCCGGCTCACCGACCAGCGCTACGACGAAAAGGAACTGGCGATGGCGCTCGCCGGCCTGCCGTCGGTGCCGGCCTAGCGGCGCGGCTGCCCGGCGGCGCCGCGCTTTGCCGTCCGGAGCCGTGATCGAGCTGGACGGCGCCTACGGCGAAGGCGGCGGGCAGCTCGTTCGCCTCGCGGTAGCGCTCGCGGCGCTCTCGGGCAAACCGGCGCGCGTTTTCGACGTGCGCGCCCGGCGCAAGCGCCCGGGGCTCGGCCATCAGCATCTCGCCGCGGTGCGCGCGGTCGCCGCGGCGTGCGATGCGCGTTGCGAGAACCTTGCACTCGGCTCGCGTGCGTTCGCGTTCGAGCCGCGCGCGCAGGCGGCAGGCGGCGACTACCGGGTCGAGGTGGGCACCGCGGGAAGCGTGACACTCGTCCTTCAGGCGATTCTGCCGGTGCTCGTCTGCGCCCGCCGCGCATCGCGCGTCACGGTCACCGGCGGCACCGACGTGCGCGAGGCCCCCACCTGGGACTATTTCGATCGGGTGCACCTGCGGCTGCTCGCGCGCATGGGCCTGCGCGTCGGCGCGCGCGCGCTTCGCCGCGGCTACTACCCCGCGGGCGGCGGCGAGGTATGCGTCGAGATCGAGCCGGGACAGCCTTCGCCGCCCGCGTTCGGCGAGACCCGTGAGGCCGCGCGCGTTGAGGGCGAGGCGCAGGTGGCGCGGCTGCCGGTGCGCATCGCCGAGCGCATGCGCGAGGCGGCGCTCGCGGCGCTCGGCCGCCGGCCTGCGGCGATCGGCGTGCGGGCGCTGGACGAGGCCGAGGCCGCCGGCCCGGGCGGGGCGATCACGCTCTGGACCGAGACCGAGGGCGCGCTGCTCGGCGCCTCGCGCATCGCCGAGCGCGGCGTGCGTGCCGAGACGCTCGGTGCGGCCGTGGGCGCGGAACTGGCCGCCGATCTCGCCGGCGGCGCGAACCTGGATGTGCATGGCGCCGACCAGGCGCTCGTGTATCTGGCGCTCGCGCGCCAGCGCTCGGCCTTCACCGTGCGCGCGGTCTCGGAGCACGCGCGCACCGCGATGTGGCTGATCGAGCGCTTTCTCCCGGTGCGTTTTTCCGTCGAGCCGATGGGTGCGCTCCGGCGCGTGCGCTGCGAGCCGGCCTGAGCCGCGCTCAGCTCGCGCGCGCGATCTCGCGCAGCTCGCGGTAGAGGATCTTGCCGAGCGGCGAGCGCGGAAGCTCGTCGCGGAATTCGATCCGCACCGGCCGCTTGTAGGGGGCGAGGCGCGCGGCGCAGTGCGCGGCGAGCGCATCGGCGGTGAGCGCCGGGTCGCGCCGCACCACAAAGAGTGCCACCGCTTCGCCGCTTCTTGGGTGCGGCACGCCGACTGCGCCGGCGTCGGCGACTCCGGGGTGCGATTTCGCCGCCGCCTCGATCTCGCTCGGATACGCCTTGAAGCCGGAGACGACGATCACGTCCTTTGCGCGCTCGACGAACTCGAAGCTGCCGTCTTCGCGCCTGCGGCCGAGGTCGCCGGTGCGCAGCCAGCCGCCGGGATGAAACGCGCGCGCGGTCTCCTCCGGCCGGTTCCAGTAGCCCTGCATCACCTGCGGGCCGCGCACGCAGATCTCGCCCACTTCGCCTGTCGGCAGCTCGGCGCCGCTCTCGTCGCGGATCGTCACCTCGGTTTCGGGGAGCGGCCGGCCGATCGTGCCGCTGAACTCGCGCGCATCGGCCGGATTCGCGCAGACGACGGGCGACGCCTCGGTGAGACCGTAGCCCTCGACGATCGGCACGCCGGTCGCGCGCTGCCAGCGCTCGGCGACCGAGCGCTCGACCGCCATGCCGCCGCCGACCGCGAGCTTGAGCGCGCCGGCGTTCGCGCGGCAGACGGCGTCGAAGCCCGGCGCCGCGAGGAGCGCCGCAAACAGCGTGTTCACGCCGGTGATCGCGGTAAAGCGCGTGCGCGAAAGCTCGCGCACGAAGCCGCGCAGGTCGCGCGGATTGGCGACGAGGAGGTTCCGTCCGCCGAGCGCGGTGAAGACGAGGAGGTTCGCGGTGAGCGCGAAGATGTGGTAGAGGGGTAGCGCCGTCACGACGGTTTCCTCGCCTTCCTTCAGCACGTCGCCCGCCCAGGCGACGACCTGCGCGGTGTTCGCCGCCATGTTGCGGTGCGTGAGCACCGCGCCCTTCGGCCGTCCGGTGGTGCCGCCGGTGTACTGCAGGAACGCGATGTCCTCGGGCCGCGGCCCGGTCTCGAGGCGCGCCTCCCGGGCGAGCGCGTCGCGAAACGCGATCGCCTGCGGGAGGCGCCACTGCGGCACCATGCGCCGCAGGTGGCGCGCGGCGAAATTCGCGATCCAACGCTTGGGTGGCGGGAACAGGTCGCCGAGCTGCGTGACGAGGACGTGCCGGACCGCGGTGCCGGGAAGCGCTGCCTGTAGCGTGTGCGCGAAGTTCTCGAGCACCAGCACCGCGGCGGCGCCCGAGTCGGCGAGCTGGAACTGCAGCTCCGGCGCGGTATAGAGGGGGTTCACGTTGACGACCGCGATCCGCGCGCGCAGCGCTC
This sequence comes from Burkholderiales bacterium, assembly GCA_026416295.1. GTDB lineage: Bacteria > Pseudomonadota > Gammaproteobacteria > Burkholderiales > SG8-39 > RBG-16-66-20. Next base: position 5,104 of record JAOAFL010000067.1, read on the forward strand.
CGGCGAGCGCGACCGGATACTGAAGGAGGTTGGGGAGCATCAGCGCGATGCGCTCGCCGGGCGCAAGGCCGAGATCCCGGCGCAGGAACGCGCCGAAGGCGTTCGCCAGCCGCTCGACCTCGCCGAAGCTGAGCGTCGTGCCCATGCTCGTGAACGCCGGCCGATCGCAATGGCGGGCGAACGCCGTATCGAACAGCTCGCCGAGCGTCGCCGCGGGCCGCGGCGTCATCGCCCGGAATCCTCGCGGCCGCGGGCGAGCAGCGCGATCACTTCGTCGTCCTCGACCTGCGAGAAATCGCGATAGAACTGACCGACTGCCATGAAATCCTCCGGCGCAGCGAGGCACACGACCTCGTCGGCGTGCGCGCGCACGCGCGCGAGGCTCCCGGGCGAGGCGACCGGCGCCGCGCACACCAACCGCGCGGGGTTTTTCGCCCGCACCGCGTGCAACGCTGCGATCATGCTCGCGCCGGTGGCGATGCCGTCGTCCACCACGATCGCGATCCGGCCCGCCGGATCGACGGGCGGCCGCGCGGGGGTGTAGCGCTCGCGCCGGCGACGAAGGAGCGCGAGCTGCTCGGCTTTCTCGCGCGCAATCCACGCGGCGTCGGCGCCGACCCCGGCGGCGTGGCCCGCGACGTACGTCCAGCCGGTTTCGTCGACCGCGCCCACCGCGAGCTCGGGCGCGCCCGGCGCGCGCAGCTTCCTCACCAGCACCACGTCGAATTCCCCTTCGAGCGCGCGTGCGATCTCGGCCGCCATCGGCACCGCACCGCGCGGGATCGCGAGCACCAGCGGATTTCGGCCGCGATAGGCGGCGAGCGCCCGCGCGAGTTCCTGCGCGGCCTCGAGTCGCGACGCGAAAACCCGGCTCATGCGGCGCTCATCGGAAACATCGGCACGGCGCGCGCGATCTAGCGCGACCGGCCTCGCAGCGCCGCGGCGAAGAGCGGCGCGACCGACACCACGTCCAGCGCCGGCGCCGAAATCTCGCCGACGCTGTCGGTCGTGACGATGCGGCGCACGCCGGCCCCGTGCAGGCGCGCAAGCGCCCCCTCGGCCATCACCGCGTGCACGAAGCAGGCGTGCACCTCGGCGGCGCCGGCCTGCGCGAGCGCGCGCGCCGCGGCCGCGACCGTGCGCCCGGTGCTCGCCAGGTCGTCCACGATCACGCAGATCCGGTCGCGCACGTCGCCGAGCGCCTCCTCCGGCACGGCGACATCCTCGGCCGGGCGCGTTTTCGCCACCACCGCGAGCGGGGCGCCGAGCGCACGCGCGTAGCGCTGCGCGCGCTTTACGCCGCCCGCGTCGGGCGCGACGACGACGTAGCCGCGGTCGGCGAGCAGCGGCAGCAACAGCTCGTCGGCGACGAGCTGCTCGACCGGCATCGGAAACGCGTTCTCGAGCGCCGGCGAATGGAGCTCGAGCGTCACGACGCGCTCGATGCCGGCGCAGGCGAGCAGGCGCGCGGCGAGCTGCGCCGAGCGCGGCTCGCCCCGGTGCCTGCGCACGTCCTGGCGCGCGTAGCCGAAGTAGGGCACGAGCGCCGAGACGCGCGCCGCGCCGGCCGCGCGCGCCGCGTCGGCAAGCAGCGCAAGCGTCATCAGCCGCTCGTTGACCGGCGGCGAGGTCGGCTGCACCAGGACGACGTCGCGGCCGCCGACCTCTTCCTCGATGCACACGCGCGTCTCGCCGTCGGCGAACGCGGCGATCGAGGCGGAAGCGAGCGGCAACCCCGCGCGGTGCGCGAGCGCGCGCGCAAGCGCCGGGTGCCCGTCGCCGGCGACGAGGATCGGCTCACGCCAGACGGTCACGGCGCCGGGGCGCGAGCCCCGCCCATTGCTTCGCGCGCGCGATCGCGATCCGGATCGCCTGGCCTTCCGGATGCCCGGCGGCGAGCAGCGCGTTGGCGATCTCGATCGCTTTTGCGCGTACCGCGGGCGGCAGGTTGCGCATCGCTGCGGGGTAGTCGGTTTCGTTCCACGGCATACGCTAGCGCTTTTCCAGCGCGATGCCGACGAGTTCGATCGCGATGCCGGCCGCCATCACGATCGCGCCGGCGGGCGTCTCGGGCGAAAGCCACATGAGCAGCGCGCCGACGACGATCGCGGCCCCGGCGCCGATGCGGCGCAGCGTTCGCGTTCCCATAGGGCGAGTAAACCGCGGCGCCGCGCGCGCGGCTTGACGCCGATCAAGGTCGCTGCGGGCGATCGGTTTGACGAAGGTCAACCTCCCGGCCGCGCCTGCGGCTAGGCTGCGCTCGTGCACTCGATCCTCGCCATCTTTGCGCCCCGACGGCGCCGCCTCGCCGGTCGGCGGCGCAGCGAGCGCCGAGCGTAAGCCGATGCAGAATCCGAACATCTTCCTCGCCTACGCGCCCGCCGGCCCGGGGCTGCTCTGTGCGCTCCTTTACCTCGCCGACGCGCGCCACGTGTTCGGCTGGTTTATCGGGCCGCGCCCGGACGGCGAGACGGTGCGCCGCTACTTCCTGCTCGAGGATTTCTATGCCCCGGGCGCCACGCGCTACGAGGCGGTCTCGGACGCGGACCTGCATTCCGACTGGTCGCTCGAGGAGGCGCGGCGGCACGCGCTCGCGAGCGCGCAGGAGGCGTTCGCGCGCGAGTGGCTGGTGTTTCGCGACGACCCGCGCGCGCCGGCGGAACTCGAAGCGTACGAGGAGGCCGGCTACGCAGCCGGGGAGGTGATCGTGCGCTTCGAGCGGCTGGCGAAGTTCTACACCGCGCATCCGGTCTGGACGTACTACTCGCCGCAGTTCGAGCACGAGGTGCTGCGCGAGCTCGCGCGCCACTGGCCGCTCGAGTACCGGCTGCACCCGGAGCTCGCGAGCGGCCCGCACCCGCGGCGAGCGCCGCGCAGCTGCCCCTGAAGGGTGGCGCTGCGGGCGCCGGCGCGCACGCCCTCGAGCCCGATGAATCCGCTCACGAGCGCGCTGCTCACGGACCTCTATCAGCTCACGATGCTGCAGGTCTATTTCGACCGCGGGATGACCGCGACCGCGGTGTTCGAGCTTTTCGTGCGGAAACTTCCGCCCGGACGGCGCTTTCTCGTGGCGGCCGGTCTTGCGCAGGCGCTCGAGTTCGCTGCCGGGCTTCGGTTCACCGCCGAGGAGCTCGACTGGATCGAGCGCTCGGGGATCTTCCGCACAGGATTTGCCGAGCGGCTCGCGCGGCTTCGCTTCACCGGCGCGATCGAGGCGATGCCCGAGGGCACCGTGTTCTACCCGAACGAGCCGATCGTGCGCGTCGTCGCGCCGCTTCCCGAGGCGCAGCTCCTCGAGACGCGGCTACTCAACCTGGTGCATTTTCAGACGCTCGTCGCCACCAAGGCGGCGCACCTGCGGCTCGCCGCGCCGGGGAAAAGGCTGATCGACTTCGGTCTGCGGCGCGCGCACGGCGCAGAGGCCGGGCTGCTCGCCGCGCGCGCCTCCTACCTCGCCGGCTTCGACGGCACCGCGACCGCCCTCGCCGGGCCGCTCTTCGGCATCCCGGTGTTCGGCACGATGGCGCATTCGTTCGTCCAGGCGCACGAGACCGAGGCCGAGGCGTTCGCGCGCTTCGCCGAGACGTTTCCCGAGCGCGCGGTGATGCTGATCGATACCTACGACACGGTGGCCGGCGCGCGCGCGGCGCTCGCCGCCTGTCCGGGCCTGAAGGGCGTACGCCTCGATAGCGGCGACCTCGACGCGCTTTCGCGCGAGGTGCGCCGGATCCTGGACGCGGCGGGGCGGCGCGACGCGACGATTTTCGCGAGCGGCAACCTCGACGAGGAACGCGTCAGAGCGCTCGTTTCCGCCGGCGCCCCGATCGACGCCTTCGGCATCGGCACCGCGCTCACCACCTCGGCCGACGCCCCGTACCTCGACGCCGTCTACAAGCTCCAGGAGTACGACGGCCGCGCCTGCCGCAAGCGCTCGACCGGCAAGGCGACGTGGCCCGGGCGCAAGCAGGTCTATCGGCACTACGACGCCGACGGCGCGTTCGCGCGCGACGTCGTGACCGTCGTCGGCGATTCCCAGCCGGGCGAGCCGCTTCTTGCGCCCGTCATGCGCGAGGGCGAGCGTCTGCCGCAGCCGGATCTCGCCGAAGCGCGCGCGCACTGTCTTTCGCAGCTTGCGCGGCTGCCGAAGGCGTTGGCCTATCCGGTGGAGATCGCTCCGGCGCTCGCGGCGCTCGCCGAAGAAGTCGATCGCAGGACCTTGACCACGTAACGCACGGTCGGGTCGCCGGGCATCGGCCGTACCTCGAAGCCGAGCGCGCGCACGAAGCGCAGCATGCGGCGGTTCTCGGCGAGCACGACGCCTTCCATCGTCTCGAAGCCCTGCGCCCGCGCGTAGTCGATGAGCGCCGCCATCAGCAACCCCGCGATGCCGCTGCGGTGCCAGGCGTCGGCGATCACGATCCCGAAGTCGCAGCTGCGCGTACCCGGAATCGCCGCATAGCGCGCCTCCCCGACGAGACGCCGCGCGCCGCCTTCCTCGGCCTCGCACACGAACGCCATCCGCTCGGCGTAATCGACGTGGGTGAACGCGTGCACGAGGCGCCCGCTCAGGGTGCCCACCGCCTTGAGGAACCGCAGGCGCCGAGATTCGGGATCGAGCGCGCCGAAGAACGCCCGCTCGGCGTTTTCGTCCTCGGCACGCACCGGGCGGATGAGCACCCGCCGGCCGTCGGCGAGCGCGTGCCAGCGCTCGGCGTGCACCGGGTACTCGCGCATGAGGCATTCTGCGCGCGGCGCGACGGAGGCCGGTTGACTCAGGTCAAACCGCGCAGCGCCCGCCTCGTCAACATCTGCGCGTGCCGCGAGCGCCGATCATCCGAAAGTCCCCCGCCGACCTTCGCGTGCCGCCGAATCCGCCGATCGGCTGGCAGGAGGCGCGCCGCGCGCTCGCCGGGCTTCCCGGCGGCGGCGTGAACATCGCTTACGAGGCGGCCGACCGCCATGCGCAAGGCCCGCGCGCAGGGCATGTGGCGCTTCGCTGGCTGGGCGCGGCCGGCGAGCGGCGCGAGATCACCTACGCGGAACTCGCCGCGCTCTCTTCGCGCTGGGCGCAGCTCTTCGCCGCGCGCGGCGTCGGAAAGGGCGACGCGGTGTTCGTGCTCTGCGGCCGGATACCGGATCTCTACGGCGCGGTGCTCGGCGCGCTCAAATGCGGCGCGGCAGTCTCGCCGCTTTTTTCCGCGTTCGGCCCCGAGCCGATCGCAACGCGCGTCAACCTCGGCCGCGGCAAGGCGCTCGTCGCGACCGCCTCGCTCTACGAGCGAAAGATCGCCAAGGTCCGGGGCGAGATGCCGACGCTCGCGCACGTGCTGCTCGCCGACTCGCCGGAGGTGCGCGCCGAGCTCGCGCGCCTGCCGGCCACGTTCGAGATCGTGCGCACCGGGCCGGAGGATCCGTCGTTCATCCACTTCACGAGCGGCACCACCGGAATGCCGAAGGGGGCGGTGCACGTGCACGGGGCGGTGGTCGCGCACTACGCGAGCGCCGCGGTCGCGCTCGACCTGCATCCCGAGGACGTCTTCTGGTGTACCGCCGATCCGGGCTGGGTGACCGGCACCGCCTACGGCATCGTCGCCCCGCTCGTACACGGCGTGACGAGCATCGTGGACGAGGCCGACTTCGACGCCGCGCGCTGGTACCGGATCCTCCAGGACGAAGGCGTCACCGTCTGGTACACCGCGCCGACCGCGGTGCGCATGCTGATGAAAGCGGGTGCCGACCTCGCGCGCCAGTACGCGCGGCCGAAACTGCGCTTCGTCGCGAGCGTCGGCGAGCCGCTCAACCCCGAGGCGGTCTGGTGGGGGCTGGAGACGCTGGGGCTTCCGATCCACGACAACTGGTGGCAGACCGAGACCGGCGCGATCATGATCGCCAACACCGCGGCGATGGACATCAAACCCGGCTCGATGGGAAAGCCGCTGCCGGGCGTCGAGGCGGCGATCGTGCGGCGCACGGGCGGCAGCGTGACGCTCGTCGAGCGCGCGGGCGAAGAGGGGGAACTCGCGCTTCGCGCCGGCTGGCCGTCGATGTTCCGCGGCTACCTCGGGCAGGAAGAGCGCTACCGCAAGTGCTTCGCCGACGGCTGGTATCTCACGGGGGACCTCGCGCGGCGCGACACCGACGGCTACTTCTGGTTCGTCGGTCGCGCCGACGACGTGATCAAGTCGGCCGGACACCTGATCGGACCGTTCGAGGTCGAAAGCGCCCTCATGGAGCACCCGGCGGTCGCCGAAGCGGGCGTGATCGGCAAGCCCGATCCGGTTGTCGGCGAGGTCGTGAAGGCCTTCGTTTCGCTGAAGACGGGGTACGCGCCGGACGAAACGCTCAAAAAGGAGCTGCTTGCGCATGCGCGCAAGCGGCTCGGGGCGGCGGTCGCGCCGAAGGAGATCGAGTTCGCGCCGGCGCTTCCGCGCACGCGAAGCGGAAAAATCATGCGCCGGCTGCTCAAGGCGCGCGAACTGGGCCTGCCCGAAGGCGACACCTCGACGCTCGAGTCGCCGGCATGACGGCACATGCGCCCGAAGTCGTTCCGCCGCCGCCGGCGGGCCCGGTGCCGTACGCGCGCGAGTTCTCGCTCAGGCTCCTCGAAGACATGCTGCGCATCCGCCGGCTCGAAGAAAAGTCCGCAGAACTGTATTCGGCCGGAAAGATCCGCGGGTTCTTGCACCTTTACATCGGCGAGGAGGCGGTCGCGACCGGGGCGCTCCATGCGCTTTCGCCCGAGGACGACGTGGTCGCCACCTACCGCGAGCACGGCCATGCGCTTGTGCGCGGCGTGCCGATGGGCGCGATCATGGCCGAGATGTACGGCAAGCGCGAGGGTTGCTCGCGCGGTCGCGGCGGCTCGATGCACCTTTTCGACGCGTCGCGCCGGTTCTTCGGCGGCAACGCGATCGTCGGCGGCGGTCTTCCGATGGCCGCGGGCCTTGCGCTCGCGGCGAAGCTGAAGGGGGAGGCGCGCCTTGCCGCCTGCTTCTTCGGCGAGGGCGCGGTCGCCGAAGGCGCGTTTCACGAGACGATGAACCTCGCGCAGCTCTGGCGGCTGCCGGTCGCGTTCTTCTGCGAGAACAACCTCTACGCGATGGGCACGGCGATCGGGCGCTCGGAGTCGCAGCCCGACCTCTGCGCCAAGGCGGCAAGCTACGGCATGGCGGCGTTTCCCGCGGACGGCATGGACGTCGTCGCGGTGCACGAGGCGGCAAAGCGCGCCGTCGCGCACGTCCGCTCGGGCGCGGGGCCGGTGTTCGTCGAGTTCCGCACGTATCGCTTTCGCGCGCATTCGATGTTCGACCCCGAGCTCTACCGGGACAAGGCGGAAGTGGAGCGCTGGAAGGCGCGCGGGCCGATCCACACCTTCAGCGCGCGCCTGAAGGCCCAGGGCGACCTCACCGAGGAGGCGTTCCTCGCGCTCGATGCGCGCGTCGCGCGCGAGGTCGAGGAAGCGGTCGCGTTCGCCGAGGCCGGGACCTGGGAGCCGGTCGAAGACCTCGCAAAGGACGTGTACACGCGATGACGGTCACCTACCGCGAGGCGCTGCGGATCGCACTGCGCGAGGCGCTCGCCGCCGACGAGCGCGTCTTCCTCATGGGCGAGGACGTCGGCCGCTACGGCGGCACCTACGCGGTGAGCAAGGGGTTGCTCGAGGAATTCGGTCCCGAGCGCGTGCGCGACACGCCGCTTTCGGAACTCGGCTTCGTCGGCATGGGGGTGGGCGCGGCGCTCGCGGGGCTGCGTCCGATCGTCGAGGTGATGACGGTGAACTTCAGCCTGCTCGCGCTCGATCAGATCGTGAACAACGCGGCGCTCCTGCGCCACATGTCGGGCGGCCAGCTCTCGGTGCCGCTCGTCATCCGCACGTCCAGCGGCGCCGGGCGGCAGCTTGCGGCGCAGCACTCGCACAGCTTCGAGGCGTGGTATGCGCACGTGCCCGGCCTCAAGGTGGTGGCGGCGGGCACCGTCGCCGATGCGCGCGGCATGCTCGCGGCGGCGCTCGCCGACCCCGATCCGGTCGTCGTGTTCGAATATCCGGCGCTTTTCGAGACGCGCGGCGAACCGTCGGAGGCGCCGGTCGACATCGCGCGCGCGGCGGTGCGCCGCCCGGGCCGCGCAGTGACGATCGTCGCCTACGGCGCGAGCCTGCCGAAGGCGCTCGCCGCGGCCGAAGAGGTGGACGGCGAGGTGATCGACCTGCGCGTGCTGCGTCCGCTCGACATGGCGACGGTGCTCGACTCGGTGCGAAAGACCCGCCGCGCGGTGGTGGTGGACGAATGCTGGCGCAGCGTCGGCCTCGCGGCCGAGATCGTCGCGCGCATCATGGAAGAAGCGTTCTACGATCTCGATGCGCCGGTCGCGCGCGTGTGCACCGAGGAAGTCCCGATCCCGTACGCTAAGCACCTGGAGGAGGCGGCGCTGCCGCAG